>CAYJFT010000009.1:16847-17936 GCA_964369765.1 uncultured Pseudomonadales bacterium
ATTTTTAAAATGATTGAGGATGAATTTGCTACGGGAAAATATCAAAAAGTGGTAATTTTCTTTACCAGATATTTAAGTACCATGGTGCAAAAACCAGTGATGCGGCAATTATTGCCAATTTCGCGCGATGAGGTGGCGCGGGTGATGGATGAATGGAATCAAATGCAAACCCAACAAGAAAGTAAGATTGTCCGGGAAAATTTGCCAGAAAAGCGCGTTAAGTTTGAGGTAGAACCAGATGATGCGGCTTTGATGAGCGCGGTTTTTAAATTGCTTTTGAAAACCACTTTGCATCATTGCGTGCTTACTAGTAAGGCCTCTGTAGAGAGTGCCCGGATGTTGGCGATGAAAAATGCCACCGACGCAGCTGGGGAAATGAAGGAAGTTTTGACGCTTAATTATAATCAGCTGCGCCAGAGCAAGATTACCAATGAAATTGCGGAAATTAGCGCGGGGAGGGCTGCTTTGGAGTAAAATATGGGCTTGAAATGCCCAAATATGGGCAAAAAGTCCGTTAAAAGCGTCATATTTGGGCATTTATTGAAAAAGAGATAAAAGTAAAAGAAAGAAATTAAAATAATAAAAAGGAAAAAAGAAAGATAAAAATGGCAAAAAAAACAGAAAAAGTGGCAAAAGTAAAATCTGAGCAAGCTAAGGTTTCCTGGGGCAAAATCACCCAGATTGTGGGACCGGTAGTAGATGTAGAGTTTATTGGGGAGATTTTGCCCCGCATCAATGACGCTTTGGAAGTGGAGCTAGAGAGTAGTGCTGCTGCAGATGGCGTTGGCGGGAAATTGGTTTTGGAAGTGGCCTCGCATATGGGCGGCGAGAGCGTCAAAGCAATTGCCATGGGTTCTACTGATGGTTTAAAACGGGGGATGAGAGTGCTGGCGACTGGGGCACCAATTATGGTGCCGGTGGGTAAGGCTTCCTTGGGCCGGATGTTTAATGTTTTGGGTGAGCCAATTGATGGTAAGGAGCAGGTGGCAGCGAGTACTGAGCGCTTGCCGATTCATCGGAGCGCGCCGACTTTTGCCGAGCAAAAAAATAGTGTAGAAATTTATGAAACAGGTATTAAAGTCATTGATT
>CAYJFT010000009.1:17946-21079 GCA_964369765.1 uncultured Pseudomonadales bacterium
GGTAAAGTGGGTCTTTTTGGGGGGGCCGGGGTGGGTAAAACGGTTTTGATTCAAGAGCTAATCACTAATATTGCTCAGGAACACGGTGGTTATTCGGTTTTTGCTGGAGTGGGTGAGCGCACGCGCGAGGGCAATGATCTTTATCATGAAATGATTGATTCGGGGGTAATTGAGAAAACGGCCCTGGTTTTTGGGCAGATGAATGAACCACCAGGAGCGCGACAACGGGTGGCGCTTTCTGGCCTGACTATGGCGGAGTATTTCCGCGATGTAGAGAAAAAAGATGTCCTCTTTTTTGTGGATAATATTTTCCGTTTCACTCAGGCCGGGAGTGAAGTCAGTGCTCTTTTGGGCCGGATTCCTTCGGCGGTGGGTTATCAGCCTACTTTGGCAGAAGAAATGGGCCAATTGCAAGAGCGGATTACCTCTACCAAAGACGGTTCGGTAACATCGGTGCAGGCAGTTTATGTGCCAGCGGATGATTTAACTGATCCGGCGCCAGCAACCACTTTTGCTCATTTGGATGCCAAGGTAGTGTTGAGTCGGGCTCTTTCTGAGTTGGGTATTTACCCAGCGGTGGATCCACTTGATAGTAGCTCAACAATTTTGTCTCCCGAGGTAGTGGGTGAAGAGCATTATGAAGTGGCTCGGGAAGTGCAGCGGGTTTTGCAGCGTTATAAGGATTTGCAAGATATTATTGCCATTTTGGGTATGGAAGAGCTAAGTGATGAAGATAAAATTTTGGTTACCCGGGCGCGCAAAGTGCAAAAATTCTTGTCGCAACCTTTCTTTGTAGCCGAGCAATTTACTGGCCAGCCGGGGCGTTATGTAAAAATCAGTGATACGGTCCGGGGTTTTAAAATGATTTTGGCTGGTGAGCTTGATGAAGTGAGTGAGCAAGATTTTTACCTGAAGGGTGGAATTGAAGAAGTGTTGGCCGCTCATAAAGAAGCGCAAAAAAAAGCTAAATAGAGACCGGATGGTAAGTAAAGGAAATAGACTGTGGCAATGAAAAAAATCAAACTGGTGGTAATGACGCCGGAAAAAATAATTTATGAAACGCAGGCACGGATGGTGATTTTACCTACTCAAGCAGGGGGGGTGGGAATTTTAGCTGATCATATCCCCTATTTAGCGCCTTTGAAGGCTGGCGAGTTGCAAGTAAAGTTAGAGGAGGAAGATAAAGAAGATGATTTTGTCTCGCTGGTGATTGATATGGGAGTAGCGGAGTTTATGAATAATCAGTTGACAGTAATGGTGGGGACGAGTTTAGAGGCCAAGGATATTGATTTGGAATTGGCCAAAAAGGCTCGGGCTCGGGCAGCGGAATTATTGGCAGGGAAATTGACTGATGTAGCTGATCACGAGCGAGCTGTGACGATGCTAGAGCTAGAAACAGAGAAGATTAAGATTGCCAGTAAGTATCGGAGTCGGTTTAAGGTTTAATGGGGACAAATGAGCAGTCCTCTCCCCTAGCGGCAATTTTGCGGCCACAAAGTTTGGCAGATTTTGCTGGGCAAGAGAAATTGATGGCGCCTGGGGCGCCCTTGCGGCGGGCCCTAGAGCAGGGTCAGGTTTACTCAATGATTTTCTGGGGCCCGCCTGGGGTGGGTAAGACTACCCTGGCGCGTTTGATTGCCAAGACCAATGAGCGAGAATTTTATGAAGTGAGTGGGGTGGCAGCGGGAAAAAGTGAGATTAGGGCGATTATTGAGGAAACTCGGCGGCGTAGCGACAGTTTGGAAGGCCTGGTTTATGGGGCGCCGGTGATTTTCTTGGACGAGATTCACCGCTTTAATAAAGCTCAGCAAGACTTTTTATTGCCTTTTGTGGAGAGTGGGGAGATAATTTTGATTGGGGCGACTACAGAGAACCCTAGTTTTACCATCAATAATGCCCTTTTATCGCGCTGCCGGGTGTATACTTTTGCTGCCTTGACAGAGGGGGACTTGGGGGAAGTTTTGGATAAGGCGGTACTCTATTTGCAGGAGAAAAAACCGAAGTTGAAACTGGATAAAGAGGCAAGGGAGTGGATTTTGGCTTATGCCAATGGGGATGGGCGGCGCTTGCTTAATTTACTAGATCAGACTTTCACTACTTTTGCCAATTTGGAATTGGCAAATTTGAAAGCAAGCGCCCAAACTGCTTTTCGTTATGATCGTGATGGTGAGGAGCATTATGATACCATCAGTGCTTTTATTAAATCAATGCGGGCCAGTGACCCTGACGCAGCCCTATATTATCTGGCCCGGATGATTAAAAGTGGTGAGCAGCCAGAGTATATTGCCCGGCGGATGATTGTTTTTGCTAGTGAAGATATTGGTTTGGCGGTGCCTACGGCGCTGGTGGTGGCCAATGCGGCTTATGAGGCGGTGGCGAAAATCGGGCTACCAGAGGCGCAGATAAATTTGGCTCAAGCAGTAGCTTATTTGGCGCGTTGTGGCAAAGATAGAAGTGCTTATGAAGGTTATTTTCAGGCTTTGGTTGATGTAGAGGCTTATGGAAATTTGGAAATACCGCTTTATTTGCGCAATGCACCCACAAAATTAATGCGCGAGCTGGGTTATAAAAAAGGCTATCAAATGTATAATGAAGACAAGCGTAGCTATTTGCCAGAGAAATTAGCGGGTAAAAAGTATTTAAAATAAAAAAAATCCCGATTTATCGGGATTTTTTGACTGTAAATTATATTTTGATTGTCTTTTGGATGGTTTTACTCTGTTTTATTTTTTGCGTGGGCGACCTCGTTTGGGTTTGTTTTTTTCTTCTTGGCGTTTTTTGAGAAAGATAATCAGGATAATTAAAAGAAGCAAGAGGAAAAGAATTAGGAAGAGGTGGTCGACAATCCAAATGGCGGCGGAGCCCAGAAGATAAGCAAGACCTTGGGATTGCTCAGTATTGGGATCGGTATTTAGGGCGCTAGGACTGCTTTCTGCATGGGTTCCTATACCCAAGACTTCACCAAGTTGATTGGCTAAATCGCTTTCGATTTGATTAATTTGATCGCTTAAATCAGTGGCAAAATTGCGATTATTGCTACCGCTGCCAGTGCCTGTGGCGGCAAGCGGAGAAGCAGCGGGGGTGGTGCTGGTGGAGATATTGTTAATAATGGTGGGATTGCTACTATTAGAAT
>CAYJFT010000010.1:0-3496 GCA_964369765.1 uncultured Pseudomonadales bacterium
TTTAATCAGCCACTTAAACAAGGTTTGGACCTAGCTGGGGGAGTGCAAATTGTTTTGGAAGCAGAGATGGCAGAGGTAGCGGAGGGTGATCGGCGGACGGCTTTGGAGAGTAGTGTAGAAGTGGTGCGGCGGCGGATTGATGCTTATGGAGTCAATGAACCGGTGATCCAAACAGCAATTGATGGTGATTCTTATCGGATTATTGTAGAGCTGGCGGGGGTGAGCGAAATGGATGAAGCCCTGGCTCTAATTGGGACTACGGATTGCAAGAAGCCAGTGTGGGAGCAGAAGTGGCGGGGCGAGCGGCGGCCCTGGGGGCAGAAGCGAGCGCCGAGGCTTTACTAGAAGAGTATTTAGTATATTTAGATTCTTTCCAGGCTACGGAATTGACGGGAGCGATGTTGCGGCGAGCGACGGCAACATATAATCAGCAAACTGGTCAACCAGTGGTGAGTTTGGAGTTTAATGATCAGGGTAGGGAAGTTTTTGCGGCAATTACGCGGGAAAACCAAGGGGATGTATTAGGAATTTTTATTGATGGTGAACCAGTGACCACGCCGATGATTAATGATCCGATTGTAGATGGGATGGCGATAATTTCTGGACAATTTGATGCGCAAAGTAGTCAAGAATTGGCGATACAGTTAAATTCTGGGGCCTTACCGGTGAGCCTAGAGATTTTGCAGCAAAAGCAAGTGGGGGCTAGCCTGGGGGCAGAGAGTGTGGAGAGTAGTCTTTTTGCGGGGATAGTGGGCTTGTTTTTGGTTGGTTTATTTATGATTTTAATCTATGGCAAAAAGGGAGTAATTGCGGTGGTGGGTCTGATGATTTATACGGTCTTAATTATTGCTTTGTACAAAATTCTGGGAATTACTCTGACTTTACCGGGTGTGGCGGCCCTAGTGATTTCGATTGGGATGGCTTTGGATGCCAATATTTTGATTTTCGCGCGCTTGAATGAGGAATTGCGCAGTGGCAAAAGTCTCAATCAAGCGCGCGAATTAGCCTTTGGCCGGGCCTGGGATAGCATACGTGATGCCAATACCATTACCATTGCGATTGCGGTGATTTTGATCAATCCGCTTAATTTTAGTTTTCTTAATACCAGTGGAATGATCCGGGGTTTTGGAATTACTTTGCTACTGGGAGTAGTAACCGGGCTTTTTACTGGGGTATATGTCAGTCGGGTCTTGATGAGAATTTTCCTGAGAGAGAGAAATCCAGGTGAAGGAAAAAAAGAGAAAAAGCAGAAAGGGGGCAAGTAATGCGTTTTTACAAAAATTATTTTATATACTTTTTTATCTCGGCGGTGTTTTTGGTACCAGGGATAGTGGCTTTAATCATGTTCGGCTTGCGGCCGGGAATTGATTTTACTGGGGGGACGTTATTAACAATAGAAGCTAGCGAAGCCAGTGGAGCGGCGCTCCTGAGTGAGAGTAATTTGCGCGAGAACCTTGGTGAAGAATTTGGCCTGAGTAATGTGCGTGAGAGCGAGGGTGAGCAAGTGATATTGCGGCTAAAACCCTTGGGGACAGAGGAAAAAGAAGCTTTGCTGGTTGATTTGGCGGAGATAACCAGGGTAGAGGTAATTAGTTATGATAGCGTGGGGGCGATACTGGGGGGAGAGCTGATTTTCAAAACTTTGGTGGCGATTGGGCTGGCTTGTATCTTTTTGATAATTTATTTGCGGGTGAGATTCAAAGAAATGGCTTTTGGCTGGGCGGCTTTTCTAGGGGTAGTTCACGATACGCTGATAATTTGCGGGATATTTGCGATAATTGGGGCTTATCTGGGGATAGAGGTGGATACGCTATTTGTGACGGCGCTACTAACGACGATTTCCTTTTCGGTGCATGATACAGTGGTGATTTATGACAGGGTCCGGGAAGTGCGCAAAGCGAGACCGAGGGCGAGCCTAAGAGAGGTCTGTGAGGAAAGTGTGAGCAATACGATTACCCGGTCGCTGAATAATTCACTGGTGATTGTCTTTATGCTAGCGGCTTTATTGCTGCTGGGTGGAGTGAGTTTGCGCTTTTTTGCCCTGGCGCTGCTGCTGGGAGTGATATTTGGGACTTATTCCTCGCCTTTTGTCAGTGTGCCGCTGATGCTGTTTTTTGAAGACGCCGGGCGGATATGGGGGCGGGGAAAAGTGATGGGGGAAGCAAGTGAGAAGAAAGCGGGCGGGGGAAAAGCGAGCGCTAAGAAAAAGGGTGGCAAGAAAATGGAGAAAAATGGCTGAGAAAAAAATGGAGAAAGTACTAAATTATCCTCTGACTAAGTTGGACTGGCGTTGGATTTGGGGGTCAGTAATCGCCACCGGGGTAATCTTTGCGCTAGTTCTCTGGGTCATCTATACCCCGGCGGGGGGAAGCAATGTGGACGGAGCAGGAGAAATTTTACAGATAGAGGGCGGGGAGAGTTTGAATTTAGACTCGATGCCTCTAGACCCGCTTTATGAGGGAATGGTGCCGCTGGATTTGGGGGAGTTTGGGGAGTAGGTAAACTCACTATAGGCATCACGTGGGCGAGAATTTTTAGAGAGCTAGGGGTGTAGCGGGTAGAAAAAATCGGGTGATTTTGGGGTATTGTAGTGGCCTATAAGTGTATTGTGGAGGGTATAATTTAATATCAAAGTGTTGCTTTTCGTTTGCGGATTTAAGGTAATTCCGACAGACCACTTTTATTTTATACAGCGGATGGCGAAGCCAAAGTTTTTACTATCACTTTTTTGGTCTACATATATTGCATTAGTATAGTTTAGGTGCATATAGTATGTAATAAAGTTGTTAAACTGACTACTAGACCACCAATACGCAAACAATCCTTGATGACCTAGTGTACCACTAATATTAGAATAACTAGCAAAAATACCATTATAAAATTCAGAATTTTTCCAATTACTCAAGACAATATCGTTAGCGGCAACATTTCGATTAATTCCAGTCCCACCAAAAGCTTTATCTAAATCAACAAAATTATTTTTAGTGGGTAAAATAAACCCTGCAGGACAGAGTCCAGCAACATTTTCCTGTGATCCAGTATAATTTGAATTATAATATGCAGTTGCATCTTGCATCGCCGCTTGCCAGTTGTATAGATAACCGCAGGTGCCGGTAGAGCAAACACTACCACCATAAGCAGGATTAACACAGCTGCCATAGGTGTTGGGGCCAAAATTATTGGAATAATTTGCAGAGCCATTGGGATTGGCCATAGTAGAGCGCGTAGCACAGTAATTATTTGGGTCATAAGCCAGATTATCGACCATCCAAAGATTATTGTCAGGAAGCTTACGGGTGGTGTAGGATTTGTTGTCGCGCTCGTCGAGGAGTTCTAAAGTGGCTTCGGTGGGACAGGAGTCTGGGGTACAGGGAAGGAGGAAATCAATATATTCGTCGGAAACCTGTGAGAAGGTTTCGGGGATGGTGTAAAACATCGTTTTAGTGAGAGTAAGTGGAGTGGGATTGCAACCGGTGATAGTGGTGGTGAAAATGAT
>CAYJFT010000010.1:3506-6213 GCA_964369765.1 uncultured Pseudomonadales bacterium
CCGGTGGTGAGGCCTGACAAGGTATCGGGCAGGGTGGTCCAATTGGGGGTAACTGGAGAACCGGAGGTAGTGGTGGCAGTCCAGGAGCACTGAACACCAATGCCCTTAACATTGGGTAGAGAGAGGGTGAAATTGGAGTCAGTGGTGGGATTATTAAGGCGAGTAAATTGAATATCTGCTGCGGTGGGAAGATTACATAGAGGCTCCATGGCCATAAAGTAGCCATCGCTGCCGGGGGGATTGAGTTTGATAAATTTATGGCCGTTGATCAGGACTACGGAGCCGGCTTCCCAGTCGGCGACGGTAGTGGGTTGAGCGGAGAAAGAGGGCAAGAGAGAAGATGAGGGCTAAAAGCTTGGGCATACTATTATAATAGAATATCTAGAGAAAAAAGTCAAGCGGGGATTTTAGCGAATTTCGGATTTTTTTTCCTTAAGGTATTCGCGCCAGTCTTCGATAAAGCCGATGAAGAAAGAAAGGGGGGCGTCGATCAGGACAGAGAAAATGACGGAGAAAATATTGTATTCTTTCCATTTTTTGGAAAACCATTGGCCGATGCGGGCCAGGGGGATGGAAAAGATATCCAGGATAAAGTCAAAAATAGTGGATTTTTCGTAAATAGTGATTTCAATGGCCTGATGGCGGATATTAAGGGAGGCAAAAAGGACCATAGTCAGGTAAACGATATTAAGGTAAATCGAGGTCCAGGGTAGGCCGGCAAAGTAAAAAAGTTGATAAAGGGCAAAAAGGCCCAGGGCGCCAGCGATAAAGGTGGAAGCGTAGAAAAAGACTTTGACGGCTTTGCCGCTGGCGCGGCGTTTTTGCTTGAGCTCGTAAATATCAATTTCTTTTTGTGGATAAGCGATTTTCTCGATTTCTTCCAAAACCACCGGCTTATTTTCTGGGACAGGCGGACGAATAATGATGACCAAGATAAACATAAAGAAACTGGGAATAAAGATGTCCAGGAGAATAGAAACCCAGGTGAAGTCGAGGCCGAGGAGAGCGGCGACTGGGCCTTCGATGACAAAGACTGAAAAAGCATTGGCAACTAGGATTGAGAGAGTGGTCCAAAAGGCGGTGCGGAGTAGACGTTTTTTTAGACTTGAATAGCGGCGGTCGTAAATAGTGGCATAAAGTTCTTGGATTTTGGGGCGATCGACCCAGGCTTTTTCGGCTGTGGAAACGGCAGTGGGAGCAATTTCGGTTTGAATATCGCCCAAGATACGAAAAGCGGCGGCATAGCGATGGGCCAGACGCTGAAATTGCCGGAGAGCAGGAACTTCTTGAAAGAAATTTTTGGCCTGGAAAAAGGCTTCAAAAGAATTGCTATCGTTGAGAGTTTTGTTCTGAAAAAGAGTGGGGCGGGTGAGGAGGAGAAAGTGATAAGCAAGTAGATAATCATCGGCCTCAAAGAGAGCGCGCCAGGTGGTGAGAAGGAGAAATTGATCTTTCTCCTCTGGGGTCAAATAGGTCTGGGGGATGAGTTTGATGCGCTGGCGGAGGGTGTCTTGCATCAGGGTGGCTAGAGCGAGAGTGGAATAATTGGGGGCCAGAGTGGATTCGAGCTCGCCAGCGGCAATTTGGAGAATCCAGGTTTGAAATTTAATTTTGTCCCGAGCATCTTTGCGACTAGCACCTTGGCGTTGATGATTTAATTCTTGCAGAATTGCCGCATACTTGAAGAGAATTTGGGCAACAAGGTCGACTTGTTTATCGTGAATGAGCTTATTTTCAAAATAGCCCGAGCGCATCAGGTCTAAAACTAGGGTTTGAGCCAGTTTTTGATTTTGCTCCTGGGTATAGTCTTTAGGGCCAAAGCCATAAAATTGAGCGACTAAATTGCGCTTGAGAGCACGGACAATGGTGCCGCGGCGGAGAGCGTTTTCGTCTTTCCAATCAATAACTTTGCGAATTTTTTCATAAAATTTACCCACACTCAGGGCCAAGTCATCGATAGCAAAGCTTTCGATATAGGGCTGATGATGATAGAGATAATCCTGATGGTCGTTCTCTAAATACTGACGCAAATCAGGACTAAGCGTCATGGGCGATTATTGAACGTTGACGGTGGTGCGGCCGAAGCGTTGACCAAAGGCAACAATTCCATCTTTCATAGCAAAAATGGTGTGATCGGAACCGATACCGACATTTTTGCCTGGCTTGTATTTAGCGCCGCGCTGACGAAGAATAATTTGACCAAGTTTGACGCTTTGACCGCCAGACTTTTTCAGGCCCAAGCGTTTGCCTTTTCTGGATCCTTGAGCATGTTGATTGACGCTACCGCCGGCTTTGACTTTAGACATAATTTACCTTTCAGATTGTGGTTTGTAATCAAAAATGACGATTTCGCGCTCCACAATGGCCTGGGGCCGGGCGTAGAAAAGGTCATTAGAGCGCTTATTATAGCCAAGAGAGGCGAGTTTGTCAAGGAGAGAATCGAGGCTGTAAAGGCGGCCGGTGGAGGACTTGACTCGGGGGAAAATAATCACCACCGTGGCGCCGGGATTCAAGAGAGTGGTCCAATGGCGAAAAGAACCCCAATAAAGTTTGTCTAGACCGCGGAAAATATTGTCCAGCTGTTTGTCCTGAGGGGTTTGCTTACCCAGGAAAGGCTCGGTGACCAGGAAATCGATTTTGGCGGGGAGCTGGAGAGGATTTTGCGAGGTTTTGAGGGGGTTGGTGGGTGGGGGGAGGGTTTTGGTGA
>CAYJFT010000010.1:6249-9759 GCA_964369765.1 uncultured Pseudomonadales bacterium
CATCGCTGGTGAAAAAGTGGGTGGTAGGGTGGGTGGGTTGGGATTGGGCGTAAGTTTGTTGCCACCAGGCGTAATTTTCTTTGGCGCCGAGGATGGCTTTGACGTCAAGATCGGAGCCAAGGAGATTGGCGAGGGGGTAAAAGGCGGCTTCTAGGGCGATAGTACCGCTACCGCAAAAAGGGTCGTAGAGAGTTTTGCCGCTGGCATTTTCGGGAGCACCCAGGGCCAAATTGACCATCATCCGGGCTAATTTGGGGGGGAGCAGGCCTTTTTTGTGGTCGGCATAGGGTTTGGAGCGGTCGCGGAGAGTCCAGTCGTCAATGTCTTGAACAGCTTGAGTAGAGGCTAGGAGAATTTCTTGATTGTTTTGAATCAGGAGAATGTCTTGAAGACTTTGACAGTTGAGAAGAAGGGCAGCCGAGGCCCCGTGACGAGAGCGATCATTAAAACGAACCTTGAGGCCGTAGTCTTGGAGAGCGTTTTTTAGGGTAATTAAGTCAAAACGTTCCAAATGGTCACGGCCAATTTCTCCCAGGGAGAAATGGATTTTCTTTTGATTTTGAGCCAAGAAGTAATCGGTGAGAAAAGTGGTAATGGCGGCTTCATCGCTGTCTTTGGGGAAGCTGTGGAGGACTTGGCCTAGCTTGATGGTACCACCTAGGGAATTGATAAGACTTTGGGGATTGAGAGAATCTGGAGTTTCCAGAATGGCAATTTGAGAATTGAAACGAGTTAAACCCTGAGGATAAATTGCCTGGAGCTCGGCAAAAGACAAATCTGCCATCGAGCCCAAAAGAAAAAAATATTTTTGCATAATTAACGCACCTTTCTGTGCTACCGGTTAAGTGGGCGCGTTTTTGAGTTTAGTCAAAAACGCGCGTGGGCAAAGCTTTTTAAGCGATGCTAATAACTTCTAGATTAGTAATCCGTTGGCGGTGACCGATGGTTTTGCGGTATTTGCTTTTGGATTTATATTTGAAAACCCGAAGTTTGGCGTCTTTGCCATGCTCCAAGACCTTGAGAGTAACTTTGTTTTTTAGGGTGGGAGTACCCACGCTGACCTTACCATTGTCGCTAAGGAGAAGAACGTCGGTGACGTCAAAAGTCTTATCAACTTCTTTTTCTTCGAGCAAATCAATGGTGAGTTTGTCACCTTCGCTAACTTTGTACTGTTTTCCCTGGAGGGCAATGACGGCATATTTCATAAGAGGGGTATTGTAACACGGCGAGCGGTTTTCGTCAAGATGAGATTTGCTGTGGTATTTGCAATCAAAAATTGCTCTCCCCTACCCCCCAGATGGAGATAAGCTGAGAAAGGAATGAGGGTGAGTTTGTGGCGCAAAAAAATCCCGGTGTATCGGGATTTTTTTGCGTTGTAGTGCCAGCTGAAGGATTCGAACCTCCGTAGCCGAAAGGCAGTTGATTTACAGTCAACCCTCGTTGACCACTTGAGTAAGCTGGCACAAGTCAATAAACAACTGGGCGTGAAAAGAGACGGATTTCCCTGGTATAACCAGGTGGGCAGGGCGCAAACTACTCCACGGAGTAATCTAACAACCCATCAGCCCGAAATCGTTTAATATTCGGGAAAATATGGTCCCTTTCCACGCCCAGTTGTCATAACTTTATTCTGTGTAGAACAAGGTTATTATATCACGAAAATTGAAAATATAACTAAGGCTAAAGAAATCGCAAGCAAAAGAATTAGCGAGACTTAAAGACATTCTGGAACCAGAGAAAGGGGAATTTGTTTTTCCTGGACCAGAGCACAAGTGGGCAAGGTATCACCACCGTGGACCAAAGTAAGGCCGCTAGTGATTTTTTGAAAGATGCCATAATTTTGCCCAAAACTAACCCGTGACCACTCGCCAGCGGTCTGCACTGAATGGACAGCCATGTCTGGGGTGCGCCACTCTGGATCAATGAGCTCTAGGGCATAAAGATAAGGTTGGGCCTGAGCGTAAGCGGTGGGGAATTGATTACTACAAGCTAATTCTAAGCGCAAGTAAGGACTAGCCGAGGTTTGTCGATCTAAGCGACCATAACCTCCAATTAAACTACATTGATAATCGTCTAAAGTATAAGTGGCCAGACAATTATTAAAAGGGTCATAAGCTTCATTAACTGGGCAGGACTCAAAGGCAGACTTTTTATAATCCAGATCTTTCATTTGTCGGTCTATCTCTGTAATGATGTCTTCAAAAAGAGGATGTTTAGCAGCGGGATGGAGCTCATTATTAATCCCGGTGGGAGTGAGCTCTAGGGCAGTATTGGTAGTGGGAACTTGAAAACCAAGAACGGTAGCGGGGGTGACTAGGATGCGATAGGGTGAGTATTGGTCGCTGTTTTCGGCGCGCCACCAAAGTTGATCGTCTACATAATATTGGGCTTCGGCTTGGTCATGAGCGAGCTGTGTAGCTAGTTTTTCGGGGATAGTGGTAATTAAATGACTGGGGGGATTGGCTTGATAGTCCAAAAATTGTTGTTCTGTAGGGTCAAGCTCTGCGGGAGGACAGGTAGTTTCGGGGCAAGCTTGGGCGCCGGGGGTAGCCTGAGTAGTGGAATCGCCAAGGACACGAGAGACAATGGAGTTGAGGTCTGGGCGAGTGGCAACTAATTCGTATTCACGAGTGTAATAAAGGGCCACAAAAATCATGACCACTAAAAAAATAATCAAGCCAATAGTTGTAAGATTTTCTTTTTGCATAAGTCCTATAATTATATCATAAAACTAGCTATATGTCAATCATAAGCGATAATATTATACTATATTTATACTATAATTATGTTATAATCAGCGCAAATGGTCAAACAATATAAAAAACTACAAAAGAGCCTGGCTAAAACTGGCCGGGGTACGGGATTGGAAGTTTTTGAAGGCTCCTGCGGGCTCCTGAGAGAAAACTGGTTGTTTTGTGCTGAGGCCTTTTTTTATTATCTAGTGATGGCACTACTGGGGGCGGGGGTGGGGATGGGCTGGTGGCTAATGACTGGAGATTGGCTAGGGGTGGGAGTCATCGCGATAATAACTTCATTGGGCGGGGGGGTGGTAAGCGTAGGAAAAAACAAAAATATGGGATTTTTACTCTGCGATTATCCCAGTGGTCGCTATCCGTTGTGGTCGCTAAGTTATTTATGGGCGGGGGCAAAAATAATTTGGCATAAGATCTGGATATACTTGCCACTGATTGCCGGTGGAATGCTTAGTGCTTTTTTTGTTTTTGTTTCACCATCAACTTTTTGGGCGATTGTTTGTGCGGGGGCGGCGGTGATGATTGAAGCTTGGTTGTTTTATCGCTGGGGACTAGTAAGTGTCTTGCTAAGCTGTGGGCGAGAAGTAAAGTTGGTAGAGGCAAGGAAGATGAGCCAGGTGGTTTTGAGTCAGAGCGGGGGGAAAATATGAAGTTTTATTTTTTTTTAAATACGAATTTTTGAACCCCCAAAAATTTTTTTTTAAATTATTTTGGTTTTTTTTTGTTATAATATTGTTAAATTTGAAATAAAAAATTT
>CAYJFT010000010.1:9769-13907 GCA_964369765.1 uncultured Pseudomonadales bacterium
ACCGGGGGGGGCCACACTAACGGTTGGGCGCGCCATGCACGCCGCCCCTGGGGGTTTGGAGGCCGCGCGGGCAAAAATACGCCTTTATATTTTTATTAAACTGCCTAATTTTCGCCCCAGCAATAGTTTTTTTACCAATTATTGGCTTATTTTTGGCTACTAATCTGCTAAGCTTGCAATTACATATTATTTATGCCAAAGAGAAAAGGCGCTAAGTAACCCATTTTGCCCCCTTGCTTTTTTATACAAAATAGGTTATACCATATATAAAGAAGTCAAAGAAAGGCTAAAATGGAAAATGAATATCAAATCTATCAGGAAAAAATTGATCAGAGCGAGAATGTTTTGATTGTTTATGGTAAAAATGCCGCTTTTTCGGCGGTGGCCTTGGCTACTAGTTTGTATTTGCAATTAAAAGCGGCGGGCAAGGGTGTTTTTTTGGCTTGCCCTAGTGAACCGATTGTAGAGCATTGCAATCTGGTGGGGATAAATAAGGTCAAAAAGGCCTTGCCCAAACAAGAGCTGGTAATGAGAATTAAATATGATGAGAATAAATTGGAAAAAGTTTTTTCTGATTTGGACGAAGAAAAAGGAGAGTTAAATATTATTGTCAAGCCTAAAAAAGGCTATGAGCCGGTAGCGATAGAGGCGGTGGAACTAGGATATCAGAGCGGTGATTATGACCTGGTGTTTTTAATTGATGTCCAAGACAAAGAAGAATTGGAGCAGTTATTTGCAGAGGATTGGGCGCTGCTTGATAAGCAGGAAAAAATGATAGTGATTAATAGTCTTTTTGGAGCAGCGCCAGTGCAGGCGGGGCTAACCAAAGAATTGGGCAAAGCGGCAAATTATGCGGGCTGGTGGACCAAGATGCTATGGGAGAATGAAGAGGAGTTAGAGGTGGATTTGGCTAGTAATCTATTTATGGGCCTAGAACAAGAAACGGAAAATTTTGCTAGCCTAGAGTGCCAGGCAGAGAGTTTTGAGCTAGCAGCGTATTTACTAAAACAAGGAGCGGTCCGCCACAAAGAAGATGAAAGTGTCAAAGAGAATTTTCAGGCGGAGTATCATTTGCCAAAAATGGCAAAGGCGGGGTAGGGGTTAAGGGTTAATTACCACTGGTGGTATTGGCGTCATTGATAATCTGCTCTAGAGTTTTGGGATTATTTGATCCGGGACAACTACCATCCTGACCACACTCACCGGCGGGGTTGTAAACGATACTTCCACCTTGTTGAATACAAATGGCCTGATTATTGGGATAATTACCGCGACCTTGTGTCAACCAACTTTGACTAGAGGAGGTAGTACAGGGTGTGCCGTAATTACCAGTGGTGTAAGTGCTCCAAGGACACCAATGATTTTCTGCAAACTTAGCAAGGGCAAGATCAAGATTGCCAATGACTGTGAAGCCGGGAGCGCAATCAGTTCTAGCTGCCTCGCAACTCCAATCACCATTGTCTACTCTAGAAACACCCAAAGTGTCGTAACAATCATACCAGAGATGGACTTGCATTAAGCCATAAGCAGTGCCATTGCAATCAGTTGGGTCTAAACTACTTTCTGCCCGGGCGATAGCAACAGCTTGTGAAGCAACTTCGGCACCGTAGGCATCACCGAATTTAGCGCAAATGGCTTGGAGAATTTCTGCTTCGCTTTGGGGATTGGCGGGGTAAGTGCTATTGGTGACGCCGCCGGTGGTGCCCGAGCTAGCAGCGAGGGCACCAGAATTATTAAGGAAATAAGTGGCAATATCTGGGTAGTCGCTTAGGGTCTGCCAGAGAACGTGATTGCGTGGGTAAAGAGATTGCTGGACTTGGAAGATGCTGGTGATGGGGGCGGCGCCCAGGATATTAAAATCCTGGGCGCCGCCAGAAACATTTTGCAAAGAAAGATACTCATTATAACGAGGATCTTTGGAGGTAAAATAGTTATATGTATAATTATTGCCGGTAGAGGTGGGCGTCTCTGCAGTAGTGTTTGGAGAAGAAGAAGGTTGAGTAGAAGTTTGTTCAGTAGTGGTTTGGTCGGTGGTAGCTTGGTCAGCAGTGCTCTCTAGAGTAAGAGCTCGATTAGCATCAGTGGGAGCCTGACTAGCAGTGGGAGTGGGATTTTCTAGAGCAGCCAGCTCTTCGTCTGGAGTGCGATTATAAAAAGTACCCAGAATAGCTTCTTCGGACTCTTTGTATTGCTCGCCCTGGGGGCCAACAATCCAATAGCGGATTTTGGCCTCGGCGTACTCCCATTCTTGACAAACGCCGTCTTCATAATAGACACAGCAGCTTTCTTCAAAACTAACTGATTCGGGAATAGAGTTTTCTTGAAAAACCGTGGCAACGGGATTATGCGCAGCAGAGGTAGTGATACCGGTGGTGGTTTCACCTGGCTCAGTGGGTAAACTACAGTCTAGGGGCTGGCCATTAGCAGTGGGTTGGGTGGGGTTGGCGCTATAATAAGTAGCGCTTTTATTAATTAGGCTGACCAGGGATTGCTTGAGATGAAAGTCAATATCACTGCCAGTGCAATTTTCACAATCAATCAGGGGCTCTACGCTAGGATCTAATTGAGTGTCGATGATTTGGGTGCGGGTGGCAATGCTTTGATTGCGATCGCGAATTTGAGTGGCCGGTGATTGCAAATATTGAGCATTGCGAGTGAGAGGATCAAGATAATTTTGGGTAGAGTTATAATCCAAGATTTGTTCATGAACAAGACAGCTATTGGGATAACCGGGGTCATTAATATCGCAATAATTTTTATCGGTGCCCAAATCGGGGATTTTGAAAGGGTAAACCCGGAGAACATCATCATAATCGCTCCAAACGCAAGTGCGGACCTCGCAAGAGTTAGGTGGGGGGGCGGGGCAGATGCGGGTGGCCTCGACAATATAAGCGGTTTGATATTGATTATAGATAAAAAGGGGTAAGCGAGAGATGAGATTTTCAATGAGAATATCATTGGAGTTGCTAGAGGCCAAAAGATTTTGACAATAGACACCGGGAGTGATTTGATCACTATCAGACTGAGGGAGGATGGTGACATTTTTGGCTAATAAATCGGGGATGAGTAAATCTTTGGAAGTATTTTCTTCTGGCGCATCGGCGATGGTGAAATGAAGATTGTCGCAATATTCCTGAGCTGTTTCTACACAAGCAGCATCACCCTGACATAAAACATTGGCTTCTTGGACACATTTTTGCGTTTCGGCATTGATATAGAGTAAGTTTTCTACCTTTAGCTGGCAACTAGTTTGAGTATTTAGAGATTTGCCAAGCCAAGAACTTTCGACTAAAAGATTCTCTTCTGTATTAGCAGTGAAATTGCTAATATAGCCATAATAGTTTTCAGCGGAATTGAGGCGATTGGGACTATAAGCTTGATTGCGCAAGAGAGGAATGGTGGCGGAGTTAAGCTTAACTTCCATTTGATTGTACTCAAAAACAGTAAAGCCATCAATGGTAGTGGTAGGGGCAGCACAATAGGCCTGATTGCCATCGTAGAGTAGGTGAGCGGTGAGCTGGTCTGGGCCATAGACTGAACGAGCATAATTATTACTATTGATATATGCATTGGGAGAATAAGGCTGGAGGGCTTCAAAAGAAGGCAGAAGCTCTGTAGAGGGTGAAGAGCAAGTATCTGAAGCCAGGGTGGCGAGGGTGGAAGCAGGATTAATGGCGGTGGGGGGTTGGGTGGCGGGGATTTCGGTTAAGCAAGAAGAAGTGAGAGTGCTATCGGCGGGGACTTCCCAGCTGGCGCGGGTGGTGCCCTGACTGATTTCAAAATAAAAACTGCCGCAGGCACCAGCGGTGGCCAAAAGTTGGCCTGCGGTGACGGAGTCGCCAACGCTAACTTGCAAAGAACCCTGATCCAAAAGACCATAAACATAATAGTAATCACCGCTTTGAATGCCAATGGCCGAGGTATCACCAGCGGTACAGCGCTCAAAAGAATGAAAGATAGTGGTAACAGTGCCGGCGGTAGCAGCAACAATTGGTTGATCGGTGGCAATAGTGAGGCGCTCGCCAGTCTGACAAATTTGTTGACCGTCTACTCTGGTCTGGACCTGGCCAAAGTTATTGGTAAGCTGATAATTGCCATCTGGGACGGGGAAATAGCAATCACCAGCAATGGAAGGTTG
>CAYJFT010000010.1:13917-17013 GCA_964369765.1 uncultured Pseudomonadales bacterium
CCCGCCCCGGCCCAAATTTTTTTGTACTCTTTATTTGGCCCCGGGGCCCGGGAAAAAACCCCCCCCCCCCCCCCCCCTGGGGGGGGGGGGGGGGGGGGGGGGAAGGAAAGAAGAGAGAGAAAGCAGAGAGAAAATGTGATAAATTGACTGACTTTTTTGATCATGGTTGACTGGGAAGATTTGGTATTTCATATGGAAGCTCGTAGTCAGGCGGCAATTGGTTTGGACCTTGAGGAATCTCTACTGGAGGTAGATTACCTGGTTGGACGATAATAGACGAGTCATCCTGTGAAGAAGGCTCTGCTTCTGATTCTGGAAGCTGGCGGGCGTCAATATCTTCTTGACTGGGATCATTGCCCAAAAACTGAATAGTAAGCATGCTGTCTAGACCGGTAAAAGCAGAAATGACCTGAATAATAATAAAGGAGGCCAGAGCGAGGATAAGACCAAAGATGGCATAGACAAAAGTATTGCGGGCTTTTTCCAGATTACTGGGTTGACTACCAGTAAAAAGCCAGATGAGAGCAGCAATGACAAACATCACAAAACCAGCAAAGGCAAAAATGGTCATAACTACATTTAAAACATTGGCAACCAGACATTGAATACCCTGAATAGTAGCGACATCGGCAGCACCGCTAGTGCCTACACAAACTCCAGTCCAGGCTTCTTGAGCAAAAGTAGGAGTAGGAAAAAAGCCAAAAAGGGCCAAAAGGGTTAGTAAAAATAAAGAGTTTTTAATGAGTCTGTGCATAGCTTGATGATTATAAACCCTCTTATTAATCTTGACAAGAGGCAATTTTAGTGATAAAATACTCTATAATTGTCTTGAAGTTCCAAAATGACAAAATCTTGGGGCTTTTTTTGTTAAAAAAAATTAATTTGAAAGGAAAAATGCAGAAAAATATTAGAGGTAGAATGGCGCAAGCACAAAAAGTAGCCAGAAGTGAGTTCAGTGGAGCAATTGCCCAAATTGCCGCCGAGCGTAAAATTGCTCCAGAAGCGATTTATGAAGCAATTGAAGCGGGTTTGCTCTCTGCTTATCGCAAGCAAATGAGCGGTGAGTATGAAGATGAAGCAGAATTGGACAGTGATTATCATTATTTTGCCAAGGTAGAGCAAGCTAGTGGAGCAATGAATGTTTATCGAGCACCCATAATTGGGGAAATTGATGAAGAAGATGAAAATGCAGTGGTGCGCTATGATGAAAAAAAACTAGAGGACGTGACTCCGGCTGGTTTTGGCCGGATTGCTGCTCAGGTAGCCAAACAAGTAATTATCCAAAGAGTTCGTGATGCCGAGCGTGATCAAATTATCAATGATTATGCTGATAAAATTGGAGTGATGGTGACCGCGCAAGTTTTGCGCATGGAAAAGGGCAATGTCTTATTAGATATTGGTCGGGGTAATGCCTATATGCCCCCCAAAGAACAAATGCGGGGTGAGTTTTACAAAAATAATGCCAGAATTGCTGTATATATCAAGGGTATTGAGGAACTTAATCATCACAAAGCAATTATTGTCTCGCGGGCTGATGGAGAATTGGTGCGGAAACTTTTTGAGCGCGAGGTGCCAGAAATTAATGCTGGGACAGTAGAAATCAAACTTTTGGCTAGAGAAGCTGGGGTGCGAACCAAAGTAGCAGTAGTAAGCAATGGTGGGGCGGGGATTGATCCAGTGGGCTCTTGTGTGGGTCAGCGAGGAGTGCGGGTCCAAGAAATTATCAAAGAATTAAATAATGAGAAGATAGATATTATCAATTACTATCAAGAGATGGATAAGATGATTGCCTCGGCTTTGGCACCAGCAGAAAATCTAAAAATAGAATATGATGAAGAAAAGAAAACTGCCGAAGTAACTGCTCCAGACGATCAAGTTTCATTAACAATTGGCCGAGGTGGGCAAAATGTGCGCTTGGCAGCCAAGCTTTTGGGGGTTTCTATCACGGTCAAGAGTGAGAGTGGGGCGGTAACTACAAAAATGACTGGTAATGAAGAATATGAAATTGACAGCTATGGCCTAAGTGAAGAAACTAGAAATGAGCTTATCAATCTAAAGTTGGTGACTTATGCTGATATTACTAGATTTAGCAAGAGGATAGAAGAAAATGACAAAATAGAAGAGGCAGAAAAAGAGCGCATTTTTGCCCAGGCAAAAATGCGCCAGGCTGCTGACGAGGAAACCAAAGCGGAGACCAAGAATGATTAGACCGCCTGTCATTACCATTATGGGTCATGTTGATCATGGCAAAACAACTTTACTAGACTATTTGCGCCAAAGCCGAATTGTGGCCCGGGAACAAGGGGGGATTACTCAGCATATTGGGGCCTATCAGATAGAAGTAGAGGGTCGTAAATTAACTTTTATTGATACCCCGGGGCACGCGGCCTTTAATAAAATGCGTGAGCGGGGAGCAGAGATAACTGATATTGTGGTTTTGGTGGTAGCGGCAAATGATGGGGTAAAGCCACAAACGATTGAGTCAATTCGCCATATTAAACAAGCTGGAGTGCCAGTGGTGGTGGCAATTAACAAAATTGATTTGCCTGATACCAATATTATTAATCTTAAATCACAATTAGCTGAGCAAGAAATTTTGGTGACTGATTTTGGGGGTGATGTAGAAAGCGTAGAAATTAGCGCCAAAACTGGTAAAAATATTGATAAATTATTAGAAACTTTGGTGATTACAGCAGATTTACTAGAACTACAAGCTGATCCAGCAGGACCATTGGAAGTAGTGGTCTTGGAATCAACCAAAGATGCCAAAAAAGGCCCAGTGGCAAATGTAATTGTCCGAGGAGGGACATTGAAAGTGCGTGCAGATATTTTTGCCGAGAAAACCAGTGGGAAAGTCCGCAATATCCTAAGTGATCAGAATCAAAATTTACTTGAATTGGGTCCAGGAGAACCAGGGCAGATTATTGGCCTAAAAGAAGTGGTGGATGTAGGCGAGGTTTTAACTGATAAACCAGGTGAAAAAAAGGCTACAGCAGAGAATGAGAGTGAGTTTAAATTGGATTTGAGTGCTTTTGAGGAAAAACTAAAATTAAAATTGATTCTAAAAGCTGACACTCAAGGGACACTAGAAGCAGT
>CAYJFT010000010.1:17023-19003 GCA_964369765.1 uncultured Pseudomonadales bacterium
CGGAGACTTGGAATTGGCCAAAGTCAGTGGGGCAAAAATCTTGGCTTTCCGGGTAAAAGTTCCCACTAAAGTGGCCCAAAATGCCAAAGAAATGGGGGTAAAAATCAAAGAGTATCAGGTAATTTATCATTTAATTGAGTATATTCAAAAGAAAATGCTCAAACTGATTGAACCAACAATTGATGAGGAAGTGACCGGGACAGCAGAGATTTTGCAGATTTTTGAGATGAAAGGCCTAAAAATTGCTGGGGTGCGGGTAAAAACTGGGGAAATAAATAAAAATGATTTATTTCATCTAAAAAGAGGTGATGAAATTATTGCTGATCCAATTGTTAGCTCAATGATGCATGAAAAAAGCGAGGTGAGTAAACTGGGTACCAAGAGTGAGGGTGGGGTGACTTTCCGGTATAAAAAGTTGGATTTTGCGGTGGGGGATATGCTGGTGGCTTATGTAGTTGATGATTAATGGGGGAGAGTTAAAAGGCTGGGCTAAAAGGGGGTAGCCAAGCGTAAAAAAAGAGGCGAAGGCCTCTTTTTTTGCGAAAGTAAAATGATATATAAAGTTAGATTTAGCGCTTATAAGCCTTGACAGCAGCAATAGCCATCAAAGCAACTCCACCAAGGGCCAAAGCAATGGTGACTTCGCTGCTACCAGAAACTGGCTGACCACCCTTGGTGGTGTCAGTGGTTTCGGTGGTATCGGTGACAGCAGTGGTAGTGGTAGTTTCGGTGAGTGATTGACTGGTGAGACTAGTGGGAGTAGCAGTGGTAGTGGTAGTGGTAGTGGGGATGGGGGTAGCTGCAGTAGTGACCGGTACTGGAGTAGCCAGGGTATTGGTGACCCGGGTGGTTTGGGCAGAGGCTTGAGTAACCCCAAAGACCAAAGCAAGAGTTAGAACAAAAACAGTTTGTTTAAGCATATTA
This sequence comes from uncultured Pseudomonadales bacterium, assembly GCA_964369765.1. GTDB lineage: Bacteria > Patescibacteriota > Microgenomatia > UBA1400 > PJMF01 > JAUNST01. The sequence goes on from CAYJFT010000010.1 coordinate 17,948, forward strand.
CCTTTCTGATTAGACTGTCTGGACAGTTTTGTTTTCATAATTTTAATCTTTGTATTTTAACTTATAAAAAGCGAATGTGCAAGTCCCCAAACCAAAAATGACTAAAGGAAGCAACAAATCTGTGCTACCGCTGACTGGCATAGCCGAGGCAGTGGCAGTGACAGGTCTAGGGGTATTAACTACAATGGGAATAGGGGTTGGCACAGGAGTAGGAATGGGAGTGGGAACCGGGGTGGGGGTGGTGGGGGGAACAGGAGCAGCGGAGCTAAATGGAGCTTCTTGGGCCATAAGGGGAGAAAGAGAGAGACCAAAAAATAAGGCAATAAAAAAAAGGCTGGAGAAACTGAGTAATTTTTTTCTGAACATAAAATTATTTTAGCATGAGAAAAAGATTTTTTCAAGCACTTTTGGCACTTTTGCTTAAAATTGGGGGTGTTTGAGCTATTTAAGTAAGGGTAATTTGATAAGAAAAGTGATGAATTTGTTGCGAATCAAGCATAATTGTCCCTTCGCGGTCGGTGAAATTGAGAGGGGGATGAGGGAAATCACCATGACCCTGCCAGGGTTCTAAACAAATAAAGTCACCTTTGGTCCAGATTCCAAACCAAGGAGCGTGCTCAAAATTCAGGGCAATGCTGTGCTTGGGACCAAGTAAAGAGACGGTGCGTGAAGCGAGATTTTCAAAAACTAGGGCGTCATCAGCAAAAAGTTCTCTAGTGAGGGGGATGGTGGTGACATTTTGACCAAAATGGAGACGCTGGGGGGCAAAAGTGCTATCGGGGTTCATTTTTAGGCGAGTTAAGTTTTCTGACTGAGGAAAAGCGATTTGATAGTCAGTGAAGTTTTCATCTGGTAAAAGCGGACAGTTGAAAGCAGGATGAGCACCCAAAGAAAAAGGCAGGGTTTTGCTATCTAAATTGGTAACAGTGTGGGTGATTTGTAAGGTATTTTCCCGGAGAGCATAGTGATTGTCTAGGCGAAAAGCAAAAGGGTAAACTGCCAGGGTAGCTGGGGAGCTTATCAAGGTCATGGTTAGACTAGTGGGGGTGTGGTGGG
>CAYJFT010000010.1:19013-19291 GCA_964369765.1 uncultured Pseudomonadales bacterium
TTTTTGTGGGGGGGGGGGGGGGGGGGGGGGGTAAATTCGCTATGGCGGGCAAAGCCGTGATTGCCTAGAGTATAAGTTTGACCCTGATGAGTGTATTTTTCCTGATAAAGCTTGCCAACCACGGGAAAAAGAGTGGGGTTGCGGCCAGCCCAAACGGTGGGGTCACCTTGCCAGGCGTATTCAAGTTGGTTCTTTTTATGATAAAGGCTAGTGAACTCGCTGGCCTGAGTTTTAAACTGCAAGCGCAAAAAGTCGTTTTCAATTTGCAGCGTGGCGGG
>CAYJFT010000011.1:0-19040 GCA_964369765.1 uncultured Pseudomonadales bacterium
ATTTTGCCGAGAATGCCAAGATTTTTGGTCATAATGGGTTTTTGACTATTATGGATGAGAGTCATATGAGTGTGCCGCAAGTGCGGGGGATGTATTTTGGGGATTTCTCGCGCAAGCAAAATTTGATTAAATATGGTTTTCGGCTGCCAAGTGCTTTGGACAATCGGCCGCTGAAATTTGCCGAGTTTTTGGAGCGGAACAGGCAATTTGTGTTTGTTAGTGCTACCCCGGCAGAGTGGGAGGTGGAGCTAAGTGGCGGGCAAGTGGCAGAGCAATTGATTCGACCCACGGGTTTAGTAGATTACTGATTTGATTGAGGTTTTTTTGTTTAGAAAATGGCAAGGGGAGCGGGTTTTGGTAACGGTTTTGACCAAAAAAATGGCGGAAACCCTGACTGATTATCTTAATGATGTAGAGAGGATGAGACAATTAGCCAGGGCGGATGAGGAATTGCCGGCGGTAGCTTATTTGCATAGTGATGTGGAAACGCTGGATAGGAGTGATATTTTGGCTGATTTACGCCTGGGAAAATATGATGTATTAGTGGGAATTAATTTATTGCGTGAGGGTTTGGATTTGCCAGAGGTGTCTTTGGTGGCGATTTTGGACGCAGATAAAGAAGGCTTTTTGCGCAGTGAGACCAGTTTGGTGCAAACGATTGGTCGAGCGGCGCGCCATCTGAGCGGGCGTGCAATACTGTATGCGGATAAAGAGACGGGCTCGATGGCGCGGGCATTGGCGGAGACGGCCAGGCGGCGCGAATTTCAGCTGCGGTTTAATCAGGAACATGGAATTACTCCCCAGGGGGTGCAAAAAGAAATTCGCCAGAAACTGCTAGAGCGAGAAGAAAAAGAGGTGAAAAGGGATAGACTGGGCAAGGAAATTAGTACCAAGGTGGAGAAAAAAAGTAAAGCGGGTAAAAAGCGGGAGCTACTGTTAAAATTGGATAGTAAAACGGTGATTGACTTGAATAATGTAGATTTGGATGAGTTTACACCCTATGAGCGCAAGAGTTTGGTGCCCAAGGTGCGGCGCAAAATGACGGCGGCGGCCAAGGAAATGGACTTTGAGCTCGCCGCCATTTTGCGCGACTTAGCCCAGGATTTGGAGGGGTAAAAAGCAAAAAATTTGGGGGTTTTATTTTTTCAAAAATTATGGTAAAATTTTGCTATTAATTTACAGAGGAGAAAGTAAGAAAATGAAAAAAATGACGCTGTCCAAAAAATCACGATATATCAATGTTTTTCCGTCTCTCTCTCTCTCTGATAATCCTTCTTAGTTTTTTACTCTCCCCTACTCTACTTGGTTCAAGCGAAGTTCAGGCGCAGGTGAAGCAATGACGGGGTGATTCTTAGCTACATTAAATTTGGTGTAGATAAGAATGGCACATAATGTAGATAAAATGTTTACAGACTACCTCAAGAAGAGACATATTTGATGTTGCGAAGTATGGTCACGCCATACTTTGGAGGTAAAACAAACATTCCCGGTAGAGAAGTGGTAAAGGGTTGTGAATAATAGCCTAGACTGGTGATTTGGTTTTAGAAATCTAAATCTACCCGCTTTATTTCTTTGGGGCCTAATTCTTTTTGCTGTTCTATATCGGTAAAAAGTTTATCAATTGTGATTGATAAACCGTAGCAGATTTTAACGATGCTTTTCGACCAGTAAAATTGTCTTTTCAGAATTTGCTTGTTTTTAGCAATCAATTATTGACAGTGCTAAGAAAAATGATATAATTACTGCTATGGAAGAAAAAAAACAAAAAAAAGGGGCGGTAGTTGATACTCAAGAAGTTTTGGCAGATACTGATTTAAAAAAGATTTTTGATCAGGAGGATAAAGAAGCAGAGGTTGCCAGTGAGAGCGGTGATAAACAATTGGTTTTTTTGCCAGTGGCTTCATTAAAAGAAGGTTCAATTTTCCCGGGGATGTCTACGCGGATGTTGTTTTCGCGCCGGGGTTCGATTGCTTCTTTGACCGCGGCAAAATTGTCAGAAAATATGGTTTTGATTTTGAGTCAAAAAGATAGCAATTTAGATAATCCCAAGGGTAGTGATTTGCATCAGATTGGCGTGATTATAGAAGTGAATAAGGTGGAGCGGACGGAAAAGGGCCTAATGGTTAATTTTCAGGCGGTTAAGCGGGCGCGAGTGGTGCATTGGGTGCGCCAAGAGCTGATGCTCCTGGCTAGAGTAAAAGTTTTGGAGGACAAAGTAGATTTAAGTGATGATGAATTAAATTTACTGGGCAAGCATTTATTGGATCGTTTGCAAAAATTATTGGATTTTGGGGTACATAATGTTGGTGAGGGTTTTTTGGAATTTTTACAAAAAATCCCAGTGGCAGAAGCGGTGGATCATGTGGCTAATGTGGTAAGTGCCAAGGCCGAAAAAAAACAAGAGATTTTGGAAACTTTGTCTTTGAGCAAGCGTTTAAAAATGGTTTTGGAGGCCTTGGAAACAGAGTTGCAGGTTTTAAAAATTGAAAAAGCGGTGATTAGTAAAACCAATGAAAAATTGGAGAAAAATATGAAAGAGAGTATCCTGCGTGAGCGTTTGCAGATGATACAAAAAGAGCTAGGTGAGACTGATGATGAGACAGAGGTAGCTGATGAGTATAATAAGCAATTAGAGACTTTGCAAACTACAGCCGAGAATAAAGAAAAAATTGCCAAGGAATTGCGCCGCTTCCGGCAAACTCATAGTATGAGCCCAGAAAATGGTTATTTGCGAACTTGGTTAGAGACGGTTTTTGAATTGCCTTGGGGTAAATATGATAATGGTAAATTAGAGATTCGGGCAGCAGGGCAGATTTTGGATGATTCGCATTATGGTTTAAATGAGGTTAAAGACAGAATTTTGGAGTATATTGCGGTTTTACAAATGCGCGAGAAAAGAAAAAAAGTGGCCAAAGTGCCCACAATTCTGTGTTTTGTGGGTCCACCTGGAGTAGGTAAAACCAGTATAGGCAAAAGTATTGCCCAGGCCCTGGGGCGCAAATTTACCAAGATTTCGCTGGGTGGGGTAAATGATGAGGCAGAAATACGTGGTCATAGACGGACTTATGTAGGAGCAATGGAGGGACGGATTATTGCTGGGCTCAAGCAAGCGGGGACTAGCAATCCAGTTTTTATGCTAGATGAAATTGATAAGCTAAGCGGGCAGCATCGCGGGGATCCTTCGGCGGCGCTTTTGGAAGTTTTAGATCCGGCCCAAAATCAAAATTTTGAAGATAATTATTTGGATATGCCTTATGATTTGTCGCAGGTGACTTTTATTGCTACGGCCAATACTTTGAATATTCCTCAGCCACTTTTGGACCGGATGGAAGTAATTCGCTATAGCGGTTATACCAGTGTAGAAAAGCGAGAAATTGCCCGGCGTTATTTACTACCTAGAGCAATTGGAGAAAGTGGTCTGAGAGTAAAAGATGTGCAAATTTCTTTGCCGATTTTGACTTATGTGATTGAAAAATATACCAAAGAAGCGGGGGTGCGGGAATTGAAACGACAGCTGGAAAAATTAATGAGAAAAGCGGCCAAGGAAATTCTTTTAGAGGGAGAAAAGCGAGTAAAATTGGATAAAGCAAAAGTAGAAGAGTATTTGGGGGTGAGTAAATACGATGTGAGTTTGCGCAATAAAAAATCCGAGGTGGGGGTAGCCACTGGTTTGGCTTGGACCAGTGTGGGTGGAGAGGTTTTGTTTGTTGTGGTGGTTTTGACTCCGGGCAAAGGTGGTTTGCGCCTAACTGGGAAGCTGGGCGAGGTGATGAAAGAATCTGCTCAGGCAGCTCTAACTTTTGTGCGGGCTAATGCTAAAAAATTGGGTTTAAAAGATAAGTTTTTGCACGAGATTGATATTCATATTCATGTGCCAGAGGGGGCGGTGCCCAAGGATGGACCGAGTGCCGGGGTAACTATGACCACTGCCTTGGTTTCTGCCCTAACCAAAAAAGCGGTGCGCAAAGACATAGCGATGACAGGAGAAGTTAATTTGCGTGGTCAAGTATTGCGAATTGGGGGTCTAAAAGAAAAAGCTATTGCTGCCCACCGGGCTGGCTGCAAAGTGGTTTTAATACCGGCTGATAATGTGGGTGATGTAGCAGAATTGCCTGAATTGATCAAAAAAGAAATAGAATTTGTGCCTTGCCAGACTGTTTGGACCAATTTGGAGCGAGCGCTTAAATAAAGATTAAAAGACAGGGAAAATTATTTTTTATCTGGAGGTAAAAGGAGGATTTTGTAAGCCTGATGAACTTGAGCGGCAGTTTGCTGCCAGGTAAAGTTTTTTTCCCAGGCGGCAGCTTTGGCTAGATGTTTTTGACGCTGTTCTGGGGTCCAAGTAATCACTGTTTCCACGGCGCTGGCAAAATCATGTGCCTGCAGCGATTGACTAAAAACAGTGACTTGTCCAGCAACTTCTTTGAGCGAGGAATTATCATGACAAATAACTGGTGTGCCGGCGCGCATGGCTTCTAAAAGTGGGAGGCCAAAACCTTCATAATATGAAGGTTGGATATATGCCAGAGAAGCGTGATAGAGACTACTTAATTCCAAATCGCTGCTAATTTTATCCAAGAAAATAACTCGATCACGGACTTCACTGAGATTAAGTTGAGTATCGATGGCTTGCCATTCGGGGATGTTTTGAGGGATAAAGTTTTTACCAACCATTACTAAATGAATTTTTTTGGGTAAAAATTTGAGGGCTTTGATCAATTGACGCAGATTTTTATTAAAATTAATATCACCAACATATAAAAGATAATTTTTGGGTAAATGATACTTTTCTCGGACATTTTTGTCTTGGGTAGGGCTGGTAGGACCTAAATTGGGGTTGGCAGCTAGGTAAATTACTTCAATATTGCCTGGGGAAATTTGTAAAAGCCTGGCAATGTCTTTTTTGCTAGATTCTGAATCAGTGATGATTAAATCTGCCCGACGAGCGCGGCGTTTTTGAAAAAATAAATTAAATTTGCCGCGCTTGCCCACGGGATAATCTTGGGGGAAAAGGAGAGGAATAAGGTCGTGAATAGTGATGACCCAGGGTTTTTTGGGACGCGGGGGGTGTAGACTTCTGGTAAAGAGGTCAAAAAAAGTATAATGGATTAAATCAGCCTGACTGGCCTTGTCAACAATTTCTAATTCTGTTTGTGCCAAAAGCGATTCCTGAAGCCAAGTGCTATAGCGGCCAACCCCACGATGGGCTTGTTTTTTGGCAAAAGGGCTGGGGGGGAAATAAATTTTCATTTTAGACTTGATTTTTATGATTAATTTCTAGGTGCAGGACGGGATTGTTCTAGGTATTTTAGATAGGCAATTTGATGATGAGCAGCGCTAAAATAAGCAAAAAGGAAGCCTGCGAGACCATCAACATAACCGCGGTGGCGTAAATAGAGGCTAAAAAAAGTTATAATAGGTTTGACAATGAGATAATTGAGGGCAGAAGCAAAATTGCGAGGCAATTTTGCTTCATCTAATTGCAGGGCTTTGAAACTGGTGTAAGTATTAAATTTGCGCAAATAGTCAGTAAGGGTGGGATTGGCATAATGAAGCAAATGACCATTGGCAGTAGCTAAATCACCCCGAACTACCATTTGTTCGTGGACGTCGCGGCAAGGCAAATATGCCTGGCCGCGCCAAAAAAGTCTGACTACCCGATCTGGATATTGACCACCTTTGGTTAAAAAGCGGCCAAAAAATAGATTTTTACGGGCAATATCCCAAGCAGCGATAGAAGAGTTTTCTTGACCGTCCTTATCTGTAGCTTGGATAAATTTCTTGAGATCTTGGTCAACAATTTCATCGGCGTCTAATTGCAAGATGAGATCGCCAGTGGCGGCATCGATGGCCATTTGTTTATTTAAGTGAAAATTGGGTTTATTGGTGGTGCTGATAATTTTGGCGCCGTATTTATGGGCAATAGCTGGGGTTTGATCAGTTGATTGACCATCAACAATAATGATTTCATCAACCCATTTGGCAATGCTTTCTAGGGAAGCAGGTAAATTTTTTTCTTCATTATAAACGGCGTAAACAGCACTTATCATTTGACTATTATAGCATAAAAATTTGCTTAATTAGCCTTGGCAACAATAAAAACTAATTCTCCATTATGATTATAAATGGGGGTAATATCGTTTAATTGTAAACTCTTGTCAGTTTCACCAATGGTTTTTTCTTCTGGAGTGATAATTACCAATTGCTCTTTGGCAGAATTAAAGCCGGCGCCAAAACGAGAATATTGATTTTCAAAACTTTCAAATTCACTATTTTGCATCCGTTCGGTATTGGCAGCCTGAACTTTTTCTGGGGTAATTGGAGCATAGAGAAAGTAGTAAATGCTGGCTCGGCCATAGGCATTGGTAATATAAAAAGGTAGAGTGGGATATTTTTCTTTTAATTGGACAAAAGCCTCTATAGCTTCTTGATAGCCATCTTGCCAGTAAGAGGCAGATTGGTGACGATAAGTTTGATGATAATAGAGAAAAAAGATGGTGGTAAAGATAAAATAAGTGAGGAGAATAAGAGGTAAAATGATTTTTTTGGCTTTGGGGAAAAAGAGCGTTAATTGATAGATGCCCAGGGTAGCCAAAATGCTGACAATAATTAAAAGACTGCTGCTGCGGAGCAGATGAGGATTGTCATAAGTAAGACTGCTGGGTAAAAAAGTGAGAATAAGCCAGACAAAAAGAAGACTGAGGGCAAAACGATGTGAGCGAAAGTGAATGAGGGCAAAAATAAGCCCAATAAGGCAAAAAAGTAGCTCGACTGGGTAGAAAAAACCCCAGGGATTAGCAGAGTGGCGGGGATGACCATCGCCTTGGAAAAATAGTGCCAAGGGATTGAGATTGCGGACATAATTTTGTAGAATAGTTTGACCAAAATAGCGGTAGCGATGGCATAAAAGTGGGGAAAGAGGGCCAAATTGAGCTTGCTGATAGCATTGATTGCTAAGGATAATGGTGTCTAAATTATTAAAAATTGTAGTATCGCTGAGCCGGCTGGTGAGGCTTTGGGGGGAAATTATTAATGGTAAGAGACAAATAAGGGTAAAAATAGGGACTAAAATCAAACTAATGAGAGTTTGGCGAAACTGCTGACGATGGGTGTAAAGAAGAGTAAAAAAGAGATAGAGACCTAGGACTGGGGCCAAAAAACGATAGGAGTGATAAGTATAAAAGGCGGCAAAGAAAAAAAGTTCGCTCATGAGGAAAAAATAATTAATTTTGCTTTGGCTGCGCAGGGCACGCAGGCCAAAAATAAGGCCAAAAAGAAGAAAACAGAGGCCTAAATTGGTCTCAAAACCAACGCGACTGAGATGAATTAGACTAGGATTAAGGGCAGCGATAAGCATAGCTAAGAGTGAGAAAAAATGCTGTTTATCAGGATTTTGGCGGAAAAAAAGTTGCTTAAATAGTAGGCCAGTGCCCCAGACAATTAATATTCCGGCTAATAAACTGGGAATTTTGACCACCCAATTGCTGGGGCCAAAAAAACTGACAAAAGGTAAGAGAGTATAATAATAGCCGCTAGGTTTTTGATCACCAAAACTAGTAAAACTAATCAGGGGATAGGGTTTGGCGTGCATGTCGGCGCCGGTTTGTGCTAGGCTATAGGTGTCATAAAGAATAGAAGCTTCATCCCAATATAGTGAGGTGGGAGTAGCGGTAAAAGCAAAACAGCGCAAAAATATAGCCAAAAGTAAAATTGCTAGGGTTAAAAAGATGTAGACGTGGCGGTAAATGAAATTAATTAAGGCTTTCATATAAATATAGATTGGGGTCGCCATTATAATCATAATAAGTTTGCAAGGGGGTGATGTTTTCAAATTGTTCTGGCTGATTAATATGTTGGGGGGTAACTAAAATAAGGGTATTTTCTCGGTCTAAATCGCCACGATTGACATTTTCCAAAAATAAATATTTGGCACTGAGGCTGCCGCCTTGATAGTTTATGGGTTTGGTTTGCCGGGCTAAAAGGGCATAAATGTATTCATGTTCAAAGCCAGTGGCAACAATAATTTGTGAAACATCCTTTTCCAAGGCGCGGACGTCTTTTAGGGCAGTAAAAAGATTTTGGGCAAAAAGGTGGCTGGCCAGTTGGCGGTCGGCATGGAGTTTTTCATTAACTTGGCGGGTAATAGTAAAATGTTGATTGGTGTAGACTTGATAATAATGACTTTGGTATTGAATAAAAGAGAGACTGATAAGGACCAAGAATAAAAGACCTAGGCTGGTGGAGTAAAGAGGCTTTTTATGTAGCCAACAATTACCTAGGCTGGTGAGGCCCAGAGTGGCCAAGAGAATAAAACCAGGTGCGGCCAAAAGGGCCTGATTGCTGTGGGGAATTTGCGTGGTAATTGCGGCGGGAACTAGACCCAAAAAAGCAAGGGTGAGGGCAAAAAAGTAGGCCTGAGAGTTTTTTTGGCGAAACTTGGAGAAAATTAAGGCGCTAATGATAGCTAAGATGATTAAGATAAGAAGGGGAAAATTAAGGACACCATTTTGATTGTCGCCATGGCGTAAATTGGCCTGACCTAATTCATTGACGGGACCCAGAGCACCAAAAAGAAGAAAGTCTGGGGTGAGATGAGTGGCATAGCCGTGGAGAAAAAGCTGAGTTTTTTCTATTAGGGGGACGCTTTGATCAAAAAGGAATGAGCTACCGGCTCTGGTCAAACCCTGGCCAAAAAAACTGTCTTGAAGGAGAGGAAGAAGCACAATCAAGCTAAAAAGGAGGGGAATTAGTAAGAGGCGAAGATGTTTTTTAAGATAGTTAAAAAAGAAAATTGCCAAGGCAAGTAAGAAAAGAGGTAAAAAAACTTTGCTGCTGTGATAACTGTAAAGGGAGAGGGTAAAACAGAGGCCGCTAAGGAGAAAGCGCCATGACCACCATTTTTGGGTAAAATCGCGGCCAAAGCGATCGGTGGTGGTGTTGATTTGAGTCAGGAAAAAATAAGTACCTGCCAAGGTAAAAAGGAGAGCGAAATTGTTTTCAAAACCCAGGCGTCCATAGTGGAGATGCCAAGGAGTGATAGTGAGTAAGAAGCCGGCCACGGCGGCGACAATGGGCGCCTGGCTAGTTTTTTTTTGCCATAATTGTTGGACTAAAAGCATAAAAAAGAGAATTGAGAGAATATTAGCTACGGCAAAAGGGAGGCGAATAGCAAAAGGCTGTAAGTCAAAAATGGCGGTAGAAAGGCCATTGACATAAATAGCCAGAGGAGCTTTGTAGTCGCCATAGGAGCGAAAGGAAATGGGGAGGCGATTAAGCCATTCATCGCGGCGCTGTGTAAAAATACCATAGCCATTGTAAGCAATGGCGGCCTCGTCTACAGTGAGGCCAGCGGGAATACTGCCTAGGGCAAAACAACGAGTAAGAATTGCTAGGGCCAAAACGGCCAGCCACCAGCGATATTGAGGGAATTGGCGGAAAAACCAATAAGGATAAAGGGCCAAAAACTGCAGTTTTTGCGTAAAAGTACTGTTTTTCCAGGTAAATCTGGAACCAGAACGCCAACTCATTTTTTTAATTTTTTCCTGACCAAAAACTTGATCATTGGTAGTTTGATGATGATGTTCTACTAAGGCGGTGGGTTGATAAAGAATTTTGTAGCCATTTTTTTCTGCCTGATAAGAGAGATCAATGTCTTCCCAGTAAGCAGGGTAATAGCGGCGGTCAAAGCCGCCAAGCTGGCGAAAGTAGGCGGTGTTGAATATACTACTGCCGCCATCGGCCCAAGCGGTGGGACCGGGAGTTTGATCGGCCATGGCGGCGGAGTGCCAAAAACGACCTTGTTTAAACCAAAGTTTATTTCTGCCAGAGCGAGAATCTTTTAGATCATTAATTTGTTGGGCACAAACAGCAAAAATGTTTTTGTCTTTTCTAATGGTAGCCAAAAGCTTGTCTCTGGTGCCGGGGCGGAGAGCCACATCATTATTCAGGAGGAAAAAATAGGGATGAGCAACTTTTTGGACAGCTTGATTGACATTGGCGCCAAAACGAAGGTTTTTTGGGGGAAATAGGAGAAGAAAATCTACTTTTTTGGCTAAAAATTTCTTTTTTAAGCCTGCTAAAGCTTGTTGATGAACTTGGTGATTTTCTGGGTCAAAAGGACCGTCTTCGCTAATGATGACTTGGTCACCGGGGAGAGCTTGGTCTAGAATACTAGGTAAATTCTGAATAAGTAAATCGGGACGGCGATAAGAGGGAATCAAAAAAGTCAGTTGATTATTCATGGACGTTTTTCTAATTGTTGCCAAGTTTTGCGTTGAAAAGTTTTTAGATTAAATTTTTCTGCTCTAGCTTGGGCTTGGGTAGAAATTTTGGCCAGGATTTGGGGGTGGCGAATTAATTTGAGAGTGTGATTAAGACATTCTTTTTGACTGAGCCAAGCGAGATTTTTTAGACCTGCACCTAAAATCTCTATTTGACCACCTTTATTAATGACCACTGGGACAGCGCCAGCGGCCATGGCTTCTACTGTGCTAATACCAAAATGTTCCATTTTTTCTGGATGAACCAGAGGGTCATCATAAAAGCCGGTGGCATGCCAGTAAATGCTGGCTTTTTGATAATATTGGCGCAAGGTAGCAAAATCGGCATCGGTGATAACTTTAATCGGGAGCCCTTTGGCTAATTTGCGGACTTGATTAACATATGATTGGCTTTCTACTTTGCCAATTAAAATCAATTGCCAATCAGCTAAATCTTGGGGATATTTATTAATAAGTTGGCGAAAAAACTCTACCATGACCAATTGATTTTTACAATGAAGCTGGTCAAAAAAGCGGCCAACATTAAGAATAATTTTTTCTTTGGGCAGGGTTTGCTTGGCAAAAATTTTGGTGTCTACCCCAGGTTGGATAACTAAATTTACCTTGATACCCCAATATTTTTCTACAATCTTTTTGGTAAAAGTGGAATTAGCATTGATAATTTTAAAAGTATTAAATTTGGCTTTTTCCCAAAAGGTTTTTTTTTGTAAAGTGAGCGGGACTTGAATATGCATAATACTTTTTTTGGCCAAAGAAAAAAAGGCGCTACCATCGGTGACATAATAAAAGACATCAAAACGGGCAGTCCAGAAAATCTTTTTGAGGCGATGGTTATTTTGTCCAAAGGGGCTGATGATAAATTTCAAATTGTCCAAGGGGCAGTGAAGAAATTCTTGATAAGCTAGGCGAATTTTTTCTAAATCGTCTTTTTTGGTATTGGCTGGGAGGACAATAAAAACTTGATGTTTGGCGGCGTAAGTGAGAGCAGTATCAAAGAAATACTTTTCTCCGCCGCCAAAGTGATTGGGTAGATAGGGAGAATAAAAAGCTATTTTCATGATTAGTGACTGGTCCTTTTGGGCTCTTTTTCATTATATTTTTGCCAAAGTTGCTGCAATTTGTCTTCTTGGTCCTGATATTTTTTTGGAATTGAGGGCTGATTTTGCAATTCCCAAACTTGAATATAGACAAAGCCGCGATTGACTGCTTGGGCATAGCTTTCAATAAAACCAACTAGGCCATCGCGATAGCCTTTTTGAAAAAAGTAGCGGCGCAAAAATTCGCTAGAAGTTTTGCGCAGAATTGTCCAGGCTGTAACGGGCTGGGAAGCAGCCGCAGCCAAAAGCTCTGCTTCTTTGATGGTCCAGCGAGCACTTTTGGCTAAATTTGCCGCGGTGTTTTGATGGGTAAAATGCAAAAGTGGAGTAGTGAGGATTTGACTATTGCCCTGAAATTGTGGTGATTCATGAATGCTGCCAGTCCAGCCAGAGAGAGCCTGGCGCTGAAAAAGGCGGGTGACAAAATCATTTTGCCAGCCACCATGATAAAGAGCTTGGCCATAACAAATATTTTGGCGGCGCAAAGTGAGAGCGCTGGCGGCAGTGGTCTTAATAGCGGTAGCTATTTCTTGGATTAGGGCGGGGCTGGGACGCTCATCTGTATCTAAATAAAATACCCAGGGAGTAGTGGCTTTTCCTAGGCCAAAATCGCGTTTTTTGGCAAAGGATTCTTGCTTGGTTTGATAGACTTGGACATGATGCTGCTTAGCAATTTTGTCAGTATCATCGGTGGAATTACTATCAATAAGGATAATATTAGGACAAAATTGCTGCAAGATAGGGAGGAGTTGGTGCAAATTTGGGCCTTGATTATAAGTGATAATGATAATGGTCAGCTGGTCAAGTTTAATCATAAGTAAATTATAGCAGTTAAATCACCACTTCTTTGCCAAATTTGCGTAGCAAAAACTTTCTGGCGGCTTTTTTCTCTACTCGTGAGCCATTTTTGAGGAGATTGAGGGCAAATTTTATAACGGTTAATTTGCCACGCCAGGGAGAATATAGAAAAAAGAAAAGTAAGCGATTGCGGGTGAGATAAAAATTTTGTAAATCTGAGCCTGACCCTAATGATGAGCTGCCGTTTTTATGCCAAATATGGCTAGTAGGACAATAAAGGAGTTGCCAATTGTGTTTTTTTAGGCGTAGACTAAGGTCTGTGTCTTCATAATATAAAAAATATTGATCAGAGAAGATACCAGAGACAGCCAAGGCTTCGCGTCTAATTAAGAGGCAGCAGCCAGAGGCATAATCAATAGTGGTTTCCTGATCAAATTGACCGCGATCTAGTTCGTCTACACCCAGATGTATGGTTTGCAGATTGCGCCAATCAATGACCGCTCCGGCATACCAGAGAATGTGACCCTGATCTGTTTTTTTGTAACTGTCTTGATGATATTGACAACCGGGAGCAAAATAGATTTTGGGTGAGGCTAAGCCAGCCCGGGGGTTGTCTAAGAGAGCTTGATAAAGATTTTCCAAGAAATTGGGCTCTACTAAGGTGTCTGAGTTGAGTAAAAGGAAATAATCTGGATTGTAGTTTTGCACGGCATAGCGAAAACCTAGATTATTGCCGCCGGTAAAACCCAAATTGGAATCACTGCGGATTAAGTCAATGTTTTTTAAGTCTTTGGGTAAAACTAAATTGTCTTTGCTGGCATTGTCAACCACAATGGGATGAATGGAAAAATTTTTGGCTTTGATTTTTTGTAGACTGCGCAAACAGTCGCGAGTTTCTTCATCGGTATTATAGTGGACGATAATAATAGCAATTTTATCCATAATTTGTTAATTATATACGCTAAATCTGCAATTTTCGGCGCAATTGCCAATAAAGCTTGGTCAGACCGGTGGTTTTACCAACTAAATAGTTGGCCCACCAATAATGAACTTGGGCAAAAAAAGATTTTTGAATTTTATGAATTTGTTTGGGTGTGAGGGGGCGATAAGGAAAACCCTGATTTTGCCAAATTTTAGCTTGAACCAAAAGCTCATTTTGGGCTTGCAAAAATGAAAGCAAGAGACCATGATTGCCTTCTTCCAAGCCATTTTGAGCAAAAGCTCGGCGGAAAAACTCGTCAAAAAAACTTTGATAAAGACTGGCGGGATTGATATTATTATGGCCAGGTTTTTTTTCTTGTTCTGTAGCTTGGATGCTGCTATAATGATTGCTGCGCTGGATAAATTGCTCAATAGTTTGATAATTATGATGAACAATGGCTAATTGGGGGTCATCACTGGGAAAATGGGCAGTTTTGCCAATAATTTTGGGGACAGAGTGAATATCTGGGAGCCAGCGAATGGCTCCTTTGCGCCAAAGACGGAGTTGATAGTCTGGGTACCAGCCAGTATCGGTCAAAGCATGGTCAAAAATGATATTGCTACGGGGTAAAAAATAGGCTTCGGCAATGGGCAATAAGGAAGTTTGACCATTGATAACTTGACTAATCAATTTGGCCAGGGGGTTTTTGATTTCTTCATCACTATCCAAAAGTAAAATCCAATCGCCTTTGGTTTTGGCAAAGGCGAACTCACGGGCGGGTTCTACAAAGCCGATGTCTGCATGCGGATATTGATAAACATTGGCGCCATGTTTGGCAGCAATAGCGAGAGTTTTGTCTGTGCTTTTCATGTCCACAATGACAATTTCATCGGCTAAACCTTTGACACTACGCAAAGTTTGATCCAAATATTTTTGGCTATTTTTGGTATTGATAACGACAGATAATTGAATCATTGGCTAGTAAGAGGTCTACTTTATGCTTTTTTGGCCTTGACTCTGGCCTTGATATTGTATTCCCATTGATCACCGTCAGAGGTGTCAAAGCTGGTGCTGCCGGTGAGTTGATAATAATTGACCAAATGGCTAGAGAGAGTTTCTTCTACTTCTTTTTTATTTTGGGAGAGCTCGGCAATTTGTAATTTAAGATTAACAGTTTCTGGGGCAGCGGCAATTTTAGCTTTTTTTTCTTTGATTTGGGCATTTAATTCTTTGGCTTTGAGTTCTTGCTCGCTGATATCACTATTATTATCAATCATGTTTTTAAGCATTTCTCTTTTTTCGCGCATGTTTTTATCTAAGTCTTGGAGTTCGCGGGCATTGCGTTCAATCACGCCTTGGAGAGCGCTTAAAGTCTCGGCGATTTTGTCAGAAGCTTGTAATTCATCATTCTCTTTGCTCCCGGTAGCGCTCACAGCCTCCAAAGCTTCTTGGGCTAAATTTTTACTAGTGTCACTCATAAATCTTTCTACTTTGTATTAAATACTATATATTAATTTTTTTGGCTAATTTTAATTGCTTTTGACAGCTTGTTCTACTAGACGATTGCAATAACCAAATTCATTGTCATACCAAGAAACAACTCGGACTAAATCGCCCTGGACTACATTGGTGAGGGCTAGGTCAACTATGCTAGATTCACTGCGTCCCACAATATCACTACTAACTAGTGGTTCAGTGGTGACAGCAAGGATGCCTTGATAGTTGGGGTTGGCGGCGGCTTCTGTCAAAATTTGATTGACTTCATCAATAGTGGTGGGGCGATTGGCCAGGAAGACGATGTCACTAATACTACCGGTTTTAACCGGGACTCTAATCGCCAGACCATCAAATTTACCCGATACATCGGGATAAACAGCGGCGACTGCTTTGGCGGCGCCGGTGCTAGTGGGGATAGTATTAAGACCTGCCGCGCGAGCCCGGCGCAAATCTTTATGTGAATTATCCTGTAAGTTTTGATCATCGGTATAGGCGTGAACGGTGTTTAAGAGAGCTTTTTGAATGCCAATTTTTTGATCCAAAATTTTGATTAGGGGAGCAACACAATTGGTGGTACAAGAGGCATTAGAGACCAAATTATCTTGATCTTGATAGTTTTTGACTCCCAAAACAGAAATAGCAAAACCGTCATCTTTGGGGGGAGCGCTAATAATAACTCTTTTGACCCCGCTATGCAGGTGAGCACTGGCTTTGTCGCTACTGGTAAAAACTCCGGTGGAATCAATGACTGTTTCTACGCCATAATCACCCCAGGGAATCAAAGCGGGATTGCGCTGGGCAGTAATAGCGATTTCTTGGCCGGCTAAATAAATATAACCTAGTAAAGGATTTTCATCACTAGCGTCTTTGCTGGATTGAAGACGCTTGGTAACAATATTGTCTGCTAGAGTGCCATAATTACTATCGTATTTGAGTAAATGCGCCCAAGATTCTATTTCCATAGAACCGGAAGTATTAATCAGGGTGACTTGGGCGTGCTCAGCATGTTTCTGTAGCCAAACACGTAAACTAGTGCGGCCAATCCGGCCAAAACCATTGATGCCAATTTTTGTCATAGATTTCTTTCTATCGCTATTTTTATTTTGCCCGGGGTTTTTAGGCGTAGGTAGTTTCTACTTGATTATTAATAATGGTGCCGATTTCTTGGCCGGTGACAGCAGCAAGCAAATTATCACCGTCAAAAAGGTCAAAAATGTGAATAGTGAGGTTATTATCCATGGCCATAGACATGGCAGCGCTGTCCATAACTTCTAGGCGTTTTTCCAAAGCGGTGCTAAAGCTGAGAGTTTTATAGAGTTTGGCAGCGGGGTTTTGATGAGGATTGTCATCATAAACACCATCAACTTTGGTAGCTTTCATTAGGACTTCACAATGAAGTTCTAGGGCGTGTAGCGAGGCGCCGGTGTCAGTGGTGACATAAGGATTGCCGGTGCCAGCCGAGAGAATAACAATGCGGCCTTTTTCTAAATGGCGAATAGCTTTTTTGCGCAAAAAATGCTCGGCGACAGCGGGCATATCTAGGGCAGATTGTAAACGAGTAGGGACACCCAATTGAGTGAGAGCGTCCTCTAGGGCCATACCGTTCATGACGGTGGCGAGCATGCCCATATAGTCGCCGGTGGCGCGGTCGACGCCGTTTTCGGCGGCGGGCGCGCCGCGGAAAATATTACCACCACCAATGACAACAGCAATTTCTACGCCGGTATCTTTGATAGCTTTGATTTTATGAGCTAATTCTTTGACGGCGGGAAAATCTATGCCTGATTGACGGTCTCCAAGTAAGGATTCCCCGGTGACTTTGAGCATAATTCTTTTGTATTTGGCTTTCATAAAAGTGTCTTTCTAAAATCTTATTAAAATCCTAAAAGTTTGCCCAGGCGTAGACCGCTCCAGCGGACAAAATTGGCTAGATTAAAAACTTTGTACATTAATTGATTATAAACTAAATCATAGCTGTCAAAATTACGCATGAGCACCCCACCATAGCCCTCTTTGAAGCGATGAAAACCGTACCAAGGGTCTTTTTTGTCTGGCTCAGGGCTCATAGCACCCCACATATCAAAGGATTTGGCGCCGTTTTCTTGGCCGTATTTAATTACTTCCCACATCATTAAATTAGAGGGCATGACCTCGCGGTGGAGTGAAGAAGAAGCGCCATAAGGGTAATAGAGACGGCCATTAAAATTAAAAACAATCCAGGAAACCAAAACGGTATCTTGATAAACAGCGTGAAAAATTTTCATAATATTGGTGTTTTTCATGCTCTGCCAGAGGTCTTTATAGTATTGATCATTGTGAGCATAAAAGCTTTGGCGACTAGTGGTTTCGTGGAGCAGATTTAAGAAAGTTTCGATGCCGGCGTCGCTGGTATCATCGATAATTTGCACGCCTTTTTTAATGGCTAGGCGGATATTGTAGCGGGTTTTGCTGTGAAGGCCGGCAAAAATTTCGTCTTGGGTGCGGTCTAGATTGAGTAAAAAGGTATAGGGGGTAAAAAGGGGCTGGCCTTTGACACCGCCAGCAGTACTCAGGAATTTGCCAATATTGTCAAAACCGGAGTTCTTGCTGGCGGCGTCGATCATGACATTGGGTTCAATTTTAATAAAAATTGTCTGATACTTTTTTTGTAATTGCTCCAAAGCTTTAATTTGCTCTTCATCGGGCATGGGGCCTTTGGGGAGATAACCAATAGTATAGCCACCAGGGACAGAGTGAAAAGTGACTTGAATAGCACTGACTAGCTGTCCTTGGTCAAAAAAGCCGATACGCTCGACTTTTTGGCCATTGTTTTTTTGAATTCACCCCATTCCCAAGTCTGGAGGGGATGAGAAACTACTTGATTGTAAAGGTCCTTTTCTTCTAAGGATAGTGTTCGTGTGAGCATATCTATTTATTATAGCGATTTTTTTAGCTTTGTCTAGCAGTGATTTTTGATAGAGATTTTTAGATGTTTTTGCGAATTACGCCCATAATTTTACCAACCAAGCTGACTTTGCCGGCGTAAATGGGCATGGCTTCTTGATTGTAAGCTGGCTCTAGACGCAAGCGGGTGGCCTCGCGGAAATAACGTTTGATGACTGCCAAGCCATTGTCTAAAATAGCCACGACTAGCTGACCAGGGAGAATTTCTTTGTCTTCTTCTAGGACTAGATAATCGCCATCGGCTAGGAGTTCGGCGGCTAAATCGTCGCCCTGGACTTGGATAATAAAGGCCCTTTTTTTACCGGTAATAAGTTCTGGAGAGACGCGAAAGGTTTGGTCCTGGCGGACATTGGGGGTAATGGGGGCATTGTGAGTGATGAAGCCGGTGATGGGGAGGTCGACGCCCTCGGTAAGGCGGACAAAAGTACGATTGACCAGTTCAATTGAGCGATTTTTGCCTTTGTTGCGGCGGATGAGATTTTTTTCTTCTAGAGCGCGCAGGTGTTCGTGAACAGTGGCCACAGAGCTAACGCCCATGGCCTCGGCGATTTCTTTGAGGGTAGGGGCAAATTCGTTTTTTTGAATGTACTGACAGATATAATCATAGATTTGTTTTTGTTTTTTGTACAAGGTGATAGCCATGAGCGGACTTTCTAGCTTAGTTAATAAAAGATTAAGTTAGGTATAGCCTATTTTTGGGTTTATGTCAAGGGGCAATTTTCGGGTGGGGGGTGGGGGAAATTTGTCGGGGTAAATAGGGGTTTTGTCGGGGTAAATCGCTAAAATGTCGGAGTAAATGGTGGTTTTGTCGGTGTAAATGCTTTTTTGAAAATGGATACTATATCGAGTCTGCAGAAATAATAGATGTTCATTTTGCCTCAGAAGTATGCCGTGGTTAAGTTTGTCACAAAGAGTAGAGTTTTTAACTACAGTCTCCCTCTGGCGGGGTTAATAATGACGGTGTGATTCTTAGTCACACTAAATTTGGTGTAGATATACATAACACAAAATATAGACAAAATGTTTACATTCTACCTCAAGAAGGGACAAATGTGATGGTGTTTAGTATGGCCACGCTACACTTCTGAGACAAAATAGACTGCCCCACCTTGTTAAAAATTGTCTCTTTTATTTTCGCAAAAATTGTGGTAAAATTTTACTATTAATTTACAGAAGAGAAAGAAATAAATGTTAAAAGATAAAGCTATGCTGTCCAAAAAATCCCGATATATCAAGGTTTTTTGGCCTTTTTCTCTCACACTGATAATCCTTCTTAGTTTTTTACTCTCCCATACTCTAGTTGGTCAGGCTCAGGCGCAGATAAAACTGCGGACAGTGGCCGACTGGGAAGCGGGCTCAATAGTTCTCCTAAATGGTTATAAATTTGTCAAACTCAATGGCCCCGGGGGCGATGGTCATTTTATGGCGATGGAGTCGATATGTAATATCGCCCGCGACGAGGATATTATAATAGAACAGACTGGCGAGGGGACGGATGAGAAT
>CAYJFT010000012.1:0-9829 GCA_964369765.1 uncultured Pseudomonadales bacterium
ACAACTCCACTAGAGGGTGAATATGGTTCCTTTGGGGAGCAAAAAATTATATTTTTGGAGCTGAGATTATTGGCAAATATTGGTTTGGTGGGTTTTCCTAATGCAGGAAAAAGTTCATTATTATCTAGAATGACTCAAGCAATGCCAAAAATAGCTAGTTATCCTTTTACTACTTTGGAGCCAAATTTGGGCGTACTGGGATATAGTGATCAAAGAAGTTTGGTTTTGGCTGATATTCCTGGATTAATTGAAGGTGCTAGCCAGGGCAAAGGCTTGGGATTTAAGTTTTTACGTCATGTGCAAAATACCAAGGTGTTGAGTTTTGTGTTGAGCTTGAGCGAAGAGGATGTTTTTAGTGAGCAAAGTGTCGCTGAGAAAGTGATGATTTTGGCCAAGGAGTATCAGCAATTGTGGGAGGAATTGCGTACTTATAAAGAAGAACTGGGACAAAAAAAATACTTAATTGTGATCAATAAACTTGATTTATATGATCAGGAGTTGACAGAAGCGATTAAAGCTTATTTTGAAAGAGTAGCGGATCAAGTAGTGATGGTAAGTGCGGCAACTGGAGAAAATCTAGATATGCTCAAAGAAGCCTGGTGGGAAAAATATACCAAAGATTTGGCAGAATAAGCCGGGGTGGGATAAAAGCTAAAATTGTTGGAGTAAATTAAGCAAATATTGATAGTCATTGGCAAAATTTTCATCATTTTGATCCAAAGAATAAAGGAGTTGCTGATAAAGTTGTTCGGCTTGCTCTGAGTTGCCTTGTGCCTGGTAAAGGTTGGCGATGGCAAGAACGGTGGGTGGGTGGGTGGGGGCAATTTTGAGGGCCTGCTGGGCAAGATTGAGGGCAAGTTCTGGTTGACGATTGTATTGATATATTTGGGCTAGAGAAAGGTAGTGCCGGGGGTGGGTTGGTTGCAAAAGAATGGCTTGACCATAGGTAGAAACTGCTTCTTGGAAAAAGTGTTCTTGATCGTGATTGTAAGGTGCTAATTCCCATAAAATAGAGGCCTTGGTGGTGTAGTTGAGAACATTGTAAGGATTGAGAACAATAGCCTGATTAATGCTAGTGAGACTGTGACTGGCAAGTTCTAGGGCGGTTTGAGTTGAGCCTGGTAGGCTAGGGTCAGTTTGTTGTAAATAGTGAAAGAAATTTTCTAACTGGGCAACAGCTTGAAAACGATGAAAACTATCAATGGTAGGTGAAAGCTTGGTGGTTTGAGCGGCACGACTGGAAAATTCTTCTAAGCTTAGATTGGGCGAAGAGAGAGTTTGTTGGAGGAGACTTTGGGCAAGAAAAAAGGTAAAAATGGGTAAAAAGAAAGTAATGGAGAGGCAGCTTAGAGTAATTAGAGTGATATTTCTGGCAATTTTGGGTTGAGGAAATTTGGAATTAGATGAAAGAAAAGTGAGTGTGCGGGGAGAAGCTTGGTTGAGGGAGATAAAAATAAAAAGAATGATTTGAATAAAGAAAAAAGCGAGTAGAAAGGGGAGAAAAAGTTGTAAACAAAAGCTACCAAAGAGGATAAGGTGAAGGGGATGGGTAAGTTTTTGAGGATGGGAAAAAGTGGCTTTGGCAATGAAGACAAAAAGACATAGCCATCCAAGGAGTGGTAATAAGCCAAAAAGGCTAAAAATGATGAGGGGAAAGCTGAGAGTGTTAGCTTGATAGGGGGAAATTAGGGCGGTGGTAGTAAATTGTTCTTGGAGTGATTCTAAAATTGGGGTGGGATGACCGATGAGAAAAGTGGGAAGGTTGAAGCCAGAAGAGTTAAAGAGGGTATTTTGAATGAATGAAGTTTGGTTGGGGAAATTAAAATTATTAATTGCTGAAGCAGGCTGGTTAAGAAAAAGAATGAGCGCGGCACTAAGACCCAAGAGAAAGGCTGGAGCAAATGGCAGAAAGGTTTTTTTGAGTTTGCCTTTTTGATAAAAGAAAGCACCAAGGGTAATGATGCCTAGAGAAATGAAAGCGAGATGAAAATTGACATCTGAGGGAAGAAAAGAAAGGAGACTGGAGAGAGGAGTGGGATTATAGAGAAAAAAAACTTGGATTAAAACAGTGAGAGTGGAGAAGCTGGCTAAAAATAGAATAAGATAAATAGGTAAGAGAGGAGAGGTTTTTTTTAGAAGTGAGGGGACTAATAGAATAAGGGTAAGGCCGGCTAGATAAGTACCACCAAGGCCAAGAATATGAAGTAAAGGGGTGGTGTTTTGTTTGTAAAAAAGAATAATGATTAGAGTGATAAATAAAATTAGTGTAGGCAAAAAAAAGGCAGGAAGAGTAAAAAACAATTTGCGCCGACGCCAGGCAGTAAATAAATAGGTGATAATAAGGAGAAAAGTGGCAAAAAAGATTAGAAGATGGGAGAAATTGGCAAGTTGGTCAGTGTAGAGCCTGGGAAAAAAATAAATGATGATGGCGGTAATAAATAGAATAATGAGGGTAATAATAGCGGAGCGTGGGCGAGCGAAGATAGCCACAGGCATAGAAACAACAGAGGTGGCTGAAGTTTTTGTGGCTGTAGATGATGAGTTAGGGTTTTTCATGATTGATGGCAAAATGTTTTTAATTGTTACTAATAATTAATTTTATCAGGTATTAAAAAAAATGCAAGCGAAAAAGAAAATCTAAAAAAGTAGTTTTTGGAACAAAAAAAAGTCTTTTTGGGTAGAATAAAAGTAAAAAAAATCAATAAAATGAAGATTGCAATAATATTTATTGATGTCAATTTATGCAAGAATAATGTATTCTCGCACAAATTGTTTTAAAATTAGTCAAGAGTTAAGTTTATTATTGCAGTGATTAAAAATTGAAAAAACAAATTCAAAATTCTGCTAAGTAAATTAAGTGAATTTACAAAATGGACCATTTGGTTATTAACGCAGCGCTGCGGGAATTAAGATAGATGGGGGGATGAGTCAATGATTGGGGAAATTAACCTAATTTAACTTTTGATGAAGCTAGATGACCAAGATAAGAAATAAAGCTGCTTTTGGGTTAAATAAATGGCAAGAAAAATTGTATAATACTAATGATGCGCAAATGGGCGAGAAAAATTAAATAAAAAGTTTCGCAGAAAAATTAGAAACTAGGACAAACGAAAACAAATTGTGGAGATGAATGTGTAAATTGGGAAATGGCGAAAAACAATCATAATTTTCAAAAAAATAAGTAAATCTGGTGTTATCACTTGTTTGAGTGATTTGCTAAAGGTGATTTTGGGTATTTTGGCTTGGATTACCCAGCTTTTATTAAATTGATAAAAATACAAGCATTTATTACGAAGTAAGAAAAGATGTTTTGGTTTTGGGAAGAAGATCCACAATGATTAATGATGCCTTTAAAATGAATTAAAGAAGGGTTTTTTTAAATAATTCTATCTGGTTTTTATCTGGCAATAGATATATTTTTTGATTTTCTTGATAAAAAAATTTATACCAGGCTTAGTTTCGGTTTTAATTAATTTAAAATCTATGATAGAGAATAAAGTATTGTTTGATATATTTATAATAAAATATGTGTTTTGCAAAAATATGTTTTCAGACTATGCGTTAATAATTCGGGATATATGCAATAATAAAAAAAAGTCTTTTTTGATAAATTATGAGTGGCGAAAAATTGGGCGAAAAATAGAATTGGTAGTTAAAATGTGAGATTTTAGTGAGATTTATGGCGATAATACTAATTATGAAAAAATTTAAAATACAATTATTTTTAAAAAAGATTGAGTTTAAAGTTGTCCAGAGGTCAATATGGTTTTTATTCGGTTTATTTTTGTTAACCTTTGGGTTTTTTTTGATTAATAAATGGGAGAGAGAGGGGGAGATTTTTACTAAGACTTTATTACAAAAGAGTGATAGTAATATTTTAGTAATCGATGGCGAAAGAAAGCCTAATGAAGAAGTTAATAAAATTGTAGTTGACATTGGTGGATCGGTGAATTTTCCGGGTGTGTATTTGTTAGCAGAAGGCTCGCGTCTAAGTGATTTAGTCAGAGAGGCAGGAGGCTTTAGAATTATGGGCAATAGATTAAATTCATGGGTGCAAAAATACTTAAATTTAGCTGAATCCCTTATTGATGGTGCTAAGTACTACATACCTTACGAGGAAGAATTGTTGCTTGGAGGATTTGAGGTGAGCAGTAATGCCCTTTTGGTTGAAAATGGCGATTTTGAGCCAAATAGTGACCTTGTTTCGATTAATCAAGCTTCCTTGAGTGAGTTGGATGATCTTCCGGGCATTGGGGAAAGCAGAGCTCAAGATATAATAGATAATAGGCCTTATTCTAGTCTGGAAGATTTTAGGGATAGAGAGGTTGTAAGTGAGGGAGTTTTTTCAGAAATTGAAATACTGATTTCTTTGTAAGTTTTGGGCTCAATCTATGGTATTTTTGTATGAAGAAAAATTGTTTAAAAAAATATAGTGTGATACTTATTGTTCTGGTTATTTTGTACTCATTACTTAATTTCTTTTCCGTAAGTCGAAACTTGTTGAAATGGCACAATCAAGAGATTGAGATAGAGCTATGGGTGACAAATGTGGAGAGCAGTTGCTATTTTAGTCTAGTGAATGGTTTGCATTTCCGATTGGATGACTGCCATGGCCTTATAAAAGGCGAAAAGTACCGGCTGTTTGGCAGAGTCATTGCAATTAGTGATAACAAATTCATGTGGCAGAATAATTTTGATGTAAAGGCAATAACCCCTGTTTTGGTAAATTTTAAATCGGGTATTAATTGGTTTGAAATTATTGTCAATAATTGGTTGCTTTTTGTGGAAAATCAGCAGGATTTTCTTTTGAGGATGATTAATACTTATTTCAATGGCGATAATAGACAGTTTTTAACAGCTTTGACCTTGGGAACTCGGGTTTTTGATTTTGATCAGGATTTAAAGGATAGTTTTAGCCTGGCCGGTCTTTCTCACATGGTGGCCGTCTCTGGTTTTCACCTAAGTGTAGTTTTTTCACTCCTGGGCCTAGTGTTGAGTAAATTTTTTACACAAAAAGTAGCCAAATTTTTTCTTTTTCTGATAGGTTTCTTTTATGTATTTTTGGTTGGCAGCTCAATGTCTGTTTTGCGAGCATTTTTAATGGTCCTTATTAGCTTGATTGGTAGGGTTTTTTTAAAAAAACAAACATCTGGTTTATTGGCTTTATTTGGCACATTCATATTCATGTTCAATTTTTTAATCCTAAGTATTTTTAATGTGGGAT
The DNA here is from genome assembly GCA_964369765.1 of uncultured Pseudomonadales bacterium. Classification (GTDB taxonomy): domain Bacteria; phylum Patescibacteriota; class Microgenomatia; order UBA1400; family PJMF01; genus JAUNST01. Next base: position 5,225 of record CAYJFT010000012.1, read on the forward strand.
TTATACTGAGTTTTCTGGCTACTTTCGGTATTTTATATTTTGGGGGAATTTTTGGAAAACTTTCTGATATTGATTTTGCAAATTTTTCTTCTGGAAAAGCTTTTATTGGGCCAAAAATGGTCTTTTTTAAACTTTGGGACTATATAAAGGGCATTGTAACGATTTCTTTGGCTGCTCAGATATTTACTTTGCCTGTTTTAGTGGTTTTTTTTGAAACTTATTCTGTTTGGAGTATTCCCTCGACTATTCTTTTTTCAAGTTTGATTGTTTTGTTGGTTTTTTTGGGAGTAATTTTTGCAATTTCTTGTTATTTTGTTTTGCTTGGCAATTTTTTTGTTTGGATATTGGTGGAACCATTGGCCTTATTTTGCCAGGTAGTAAGTACTTTTTTTAGTCAGTCATTTGCTTTTTATAGTCAAAAAATTGGAGATTTATTGGTAATTAGTAAAGATGTCTTTAGTCTTCCCGTAGTAGTAATTTATTATTCATTTTTCTTCCTTTTTGGTTTTTTACTCAAGAAATTATTTATTAAACGAAAGATTTATGAAATCTAAACTTATTGTCTTATTGTTTATTTTAGGATGGCTGATTTTAATTGGGTGGAATTTGATATCTGAACGATTTATTCCAGGCAATTTTTGGCGAGACCGGGCGAGGGTGGTTTTTTGTGATGTTGGACAAGGAGATGGGATTTTAATTGTTAAAGATGAATGGCAAGTCTTGATTGATGCGGGCTATGATGATCAAGTCTTAAGTTGTTTGCAAGAAGAAATAGGACCGGATGATAAGGTGATAGAGTTGGCGGTTGTAACTCATAGCGATCTTGATCATTATGGGGGAATTAAGGCAGTGTTTGCAGATTATCAGATTGAGAATATGCTAATTGATGGAGTGGTGAAAGATAGTGAGGAGTGGTGGGAGTTTTATCAAATTTTGGAGGAAAATGTTCAAAGTGGTCGAACAAAGGTGGTTCTACCAAAAGTGGCGCAAAAGTGGTATTTTGGAGAAAGCTTGAGTTTGGAGGTACTGTGGCATAATGAAAAATTTTCCTCTGGTGAGGTTTTTTCCTATAAAAATTCCATTTCAATGTTATCGGCTTTGAATAAAAAATTTGAACAAACTTCTGAAGATTATAATGACGGAAGTATCGTGTTAAATTTAGAAATTGATAACAAAAATATCTTATTTACTGGTGACATAGGTGAGACTGCGGAATTAGCAATGTTGGAGAGGGGTTTGCTAGATGATTTTGATGGTCTAAAAATAGCGCATCATGGGTCAAATTCATCTTCTAATCAGTTGTTTTTGGAGAAAGTGCAACCCGAAATTTCTTTTATCAGTGTGGGTGAGGAAAATTCGTTTGGTCACCCCAGTGAAGAGGTTTTGGAGCGTTTGAGTGATTTGAATATTCCTGTTTTGAGAACAGATTTAAATGGCAAGGTGGTAGTGTGGGTAGAAAATGGAGCTTTAATGGTATTTTCGGAGTTTTCAGAAAAGTAATCTGCTGGTATAATAGCATATATGAGTGAATTTGTAAATTCTTGGGTACAATTAGAAGAGAAATTGCATGCAGAAATTGTAATGCTTTTGAAATCTTTTTTTGGAGACTCTTTTGATTTCAATGGTGGTTTTGTCTTAGAAAAGCCTGCCCAGATTAGTTTTGGAGATATTGCCTGCAATGTAGCTATGGCTTATAATTCAACTTTTAAAGACTTGGGTTGGAGTGACAAGCCTAGAGAAATTGCAGAAAGGTTGAGAGAAATTTTGAAAAAATCTGACTTTATTGAGGAATATTTTGATAAAATTGAGATTGCCGGAGCGGGCTTCTTGAACTTTTTTCTTAAAACAGATAAAAAAGTTGTTTTTTGGCAAGCATTGATGATTAAAGAAAATTTAATTTGGGATAATATGGAGTTAGAGAAGAATATTATTGTGGAATTTTCTTCGCCTAATATAGCAAAACCGTTTACTATCGGACATTTGCGCTCGACTATAATTGGAGCTGCTGTGGCTAATTTACTCGAGAAAGTTGGTTATGATGTGCTCAAAGACAATCATTTGGGGGATTGGGGGACTCAGTTTGGCAAACAAATTGTGGCTTTGGAGAGATGGGGAAATTTAGCAGAAATCAAAGAGAGTAGCAAGCCAATAAAAAAATTGGTTGAACTATATGTGAGATTCCACCAAGAAGCGGAGTTGGACCCTAGTTTGGAAGACGAAGCTAGAGAGGTTTTTGCAAAATTAGAAAAAAATGATCAGAAATATTTGACAATATGGCAAGAAATTGTTGATTTATCAATGATTGAATTTGATAAAATTTATAAGACATTAGGTGTACAATTTACTGAAAATAAAGGCAAGGGCTACGGGGAGAGCTTTGCAGCTCTGCGGACTGATAAGGTGATTGTTCAATTGCAGAGCAAAAAATTACTCAAAAAGAGTAGGGGAGCTTTGGTGGTGGAGTTTGATTTAGAAAATAAATTGCCCCCTTTAATAATAGTAAAAAATGATGGAGCGAGTATTTATGCAACCAGAGACCTGGCAATGGATTTTTATCGTAAGCAAAAATATGGAGACAATTTAATTATTATTAATGAGGTGGGTAAAGAGCAAAGCTTGTATTTTAGACAATTATTTCAAGTGGAAATAATGGCAGGTTGGTTTAAACAAGATCAGAGAATTTTTTTAAGTCATGGACTTTATCGTTTTAAAGATAGAAAAATGTCTACTAGAAAAGGAGAAGTGGTTTGGCTAGAAGAAGTAATAGAAGAGGCAAAAGAGCGGGTGAGGGCAATGAATAAAAATTTGAGTGAGAGTGATGTGACAAAAATTGCTTTGGCAGCCATAAAATGGAATGATTTGTCGCGCGAAGCAGTGAGTGATATTGACTATGATTTGGAGGCGATGCTGAGTTTAAAGGGTGATTCGGGCGCTTACATGTTGTATTCGGTGATAAGAGCGCGTAGTATTTTGCAAAAAGGTGATTTTGGGGCATTTAATGAGCTTGCCCTCTGGGAAAAAGAAGAAGTAAAATTAATTGAACAGTTAATTATGTATGAAAGTAAAGTAAGACAGGCAGCAGAAAAATTGGCTAGTCATTATTTGGCAAGTTATTTATTTGAATTGGCTCGGGAGTTTAATAATTTTTACAATCAGGGTAAAATTGCTGGTAATGAGCAGAAAATGGCTTTGACAAAAGGTGTAGAAAAGGTCTTAACCGACGGTTTGTGTATCTTAGGGATACAAATACCAGATAAAATGTAATTGTTGTATCAAAATATAATTATATATAACAAAATAGAGAAGGAAAATATCATGAAAGTAAGTTGGAGTAAAGAAGTATTAGCTAATGGCTTGGAAATTTTGCGAGTGCCAATGGTGGGCGTAGAGTCTGTTTCTAGTGTGGTGTTTGCAAAAACTGGTTCCCGTTATGAGGAGCAGAGAGAATATGGACTGGCACATTTTTTTGAACACATGGTTTTTAAAGGAACTCGGCTTTATCCGGATACAAAGACACTTTCTGAGACAGTGGATAGTATGGGGGCGCTTTTTAATGCGTTTACTAGTGAAGAGGCAACGGCATTTTATATAAAAAGCGCTAGCAAAGACGTGGATTTGAGTTTGAAAGTTTTGGGACAGTTGGTAACAGAGGCAAAATTGGAGCAAGAGGAAATTGAGAAAGAGAGAGGGGTGATTTTAGAGGAAATGCATATGTATGAAGATCAGCCGGCTAGTTATAATGCAATTTTGTTCAATGAGATGTTTTATCAGGGCAATGGAGTGGCGCATAATATTTTAGGAGAAAAAGAGATAGTAAAATCATTTAATAGAGATAATTTTGTGAACTTTAGAAATAAATTTTATGGGCCAGCAAATATGTTGGTGGTGTTGGCTGGGAAAGCAAGCGTGGTAGAAAGTAGTGAGTGGGGGAAGAAAATAGAGGAGTACTTTAGTTTTGCACCTGGAGTGGCGAGTAAGTTTAGTCAAGAAAAAACTTGGCAAAGTGATTATCAGTATCAGAGTAGGATAAGTTTTAATGAAAAGGCGACTGAACAGATTCATTTTATCTTGGGCTGGCCAGGCATTAATCATTTTGATAAAAGAGATAATGCCTTGGCTTTGCTTTCGACTATTGTGGGAGGCAATATGAGCTCTAGACTATTTTTGCAGGTAAGAGAAAAACGAGGGCTTTGTTATTATGTGAATAGTATTAATGATAATTATGCTGATGTGGGTCTTTTTGGGGCTAGCGCGGGGGTAAATCCGGAAAAACTGATAGAAGCGATAAAAGTAACCAAAGAGCAGTTTTTAAATTTGGGTCAGGGGAGAGAAATAGTGAATAAAGAGGAGCTGGAGAAGGCAAAAAATTATTATGTTGGACAAATGATTTTGGCACAAGAGAGTACGCATGGCTTGGCATTAAGTTATGGCTTAAAAAGACTTTTGGAAGATAAAATAATAACAATAGAAGAGAAACTGGCGGAATTGATGGCGGTTACTTTGGAAGAGGTGAGAGAGGTGGCAAAAGAATTAATAGTTGATCAGCCAATGAGTCTGGGGTTGATTGGGGGGGTGGGGGAAAAGGAAAGGGCAGAGATTGAAAAA
>CAYJFT010000012.1:9839-18873 GCA_964369765.1 uncultured Pseudomonadales bacterium
CGGCCCCCCCCCCTGGCCGGGGGCGGTGCGGGGGCGGGCCGGCCACAAGCAACGGGCAGAGATTGAAAAAATTGTACGGGAGAAATAATGGTATAATACGACGAGCGGGGGCGAGGAGGGGATAGGTAAAAAGGAGCCAAAAGAAAGGCAAAATGAGTAAAGAAAGAACAGCGGTTTTGGTAAAACCTGATGGTTTGCAAAGAGGTTTAATCGGAGAAATTATTTCTAGATTTGAGCGTAAAGGCTTGAAATTGGTGGGAATGAAAATGCTAAATATGAGTGATGAAATGCTTTCTGATTGGTATGCTGAACATAAAGATAAAAGTTTTTTTAATGATTTAAAAGAATTTATGGCAACAATGCCAATTGTGGCAATGGTCTGGGAGGGGATTGATTGCGTGAAGGTAGTGAGAAAATTGGTAGGGACAACTTTGGGTAGAGAAGCCGAGGGCGGTTCAATTCGGGGTGATTTTGGAATGAGCCAACAATATAATTTGATTCATGCTTCGGCCAATGATGGTGATGCGGAGCGAGAAATTGCCATTGTTTTTAATAGCAATGAACTTTTTACTTATAAAGGGGTGATTGATGGTGTGATTTACGCTGACTATGAAGTAAAATAGATTAGGATTAAATAAAATTGATTGCTAGGGGATTTTGCGGGGCGGCGCAAAATCCCCAAGTAAAAAAAGTTCTATAACTAAAATTAAAGTAAAAGCGCTTCCGTGGTGCAATGGATAGCACGTAGGTTTCCGGAACCTTTGATGCGGGTTCGATTCCCGCCGGAAGTACAAATATGAAAGAAAAATTGGAAAAAGGGATTGATTTTATTGGAGTGGGGGTAGGAGCGATTTGTCATGATGGAGAGGGGCGAATTTTTTTGAATAAAAGGGGAGAAAAATGTCGGGATGAGTGGGGTCGCTGGGATAATTGCGGAGGTGGGGTAAAATTTGGAGAGGACCCGGAGACAGCAATGAAGCGAGAGTTGTTTGAAGAATATGGTTGTAAGCCCATGAAATGGTGTTTTGGAGGCGTGGTCAATGCAGTCCGGGAGCAAGGAGGCAAAGGTAGTCATTGGCTGGTATTGACCTATTTGGTGCGGGTAAATCCTGATGAAGTAAAAATCATGGAGCCAGAAAAGCTGGTGGCGGGAAAGTGGTTTGACTTGGAAGAATTAAAGGCAATGAAGACAGAAGAATTACATTCTTTTTTTTGGGCAGATTTTGAGAGTGTAAAAGAGGCTTGGGAAGAATATTATTGCTCCTGTAGTTCAACGGATAGAACGGCCGCCTCCTAAGCGGTAGATCTAGGTTCGATTCCTAGCAGGAGTACATAAATTAATAAAAAAATGGGCAGTCAAGTGACTGCCCGGCGAGAATTTAAAATAATTTTGGTTTAGCGATACTTATTGCCTTTGCTGCAATCACAAGGTTGGGATTGCAGGCAATGTGATTTTTTTGGGTTGTCGACTAATTTTAGTCCTTGCCAACAATCACACTTTTTTTCTGAACTTGAGCTTTTTGCAACTTTGTTCATTTTTTTACCTCCTTTTTTATTTTAAAAATCTCTTATCACAAAAAATTGCGATAATAAGGTATTATATCATGGAGTGGAAAAATTAGCAATAATTTGGATAGAAAAAATGAATGAAGAAGTGGAAGTGAGGGAAAAACTACGCAAAAAATAAGGAAATATTTTTTTTGGAAGGTAGGTTTGAAAAAGGTGATTATATGATTGTAAAAAACCGGGTTAAAAACCCGGTTTTACAGTGTTTTTTAGTTATTAGGGTAATTTAGACTTGGTCGGGGTAAATGGTGATTTGGGCACCGTTGAAGGGGTGATTGAAGATGTCGGCAGCATTAACATCGCGGGAAGTAGCGCGACGGAGGAAAATTTCCATAAAAGGATCATCATAGCCGCTGCTGCCGGGGGCAAAAGCAATATCACCATGGTGGACACTAAAGGAGCCATCAACATAAGTGGCATTCCAAACAATATGGTTGAGTTCGATATGAACTTTGGTGCCAGGGGTAAATTGAACTTGAGAATGACGGATAGAGGTTTTGATATTGCCATAGCCATCAATCCAGGCAACTTGAGAAGATGGAGCATCGGGAATAAGGTTGATGTCTAATTCTGGGCCCAGATTGGTGAAGTCGTCGTGTAAAAATTGGGCAACAATAGCAACATAGTTGTCTCTTGAGCGAAACTGAGTGCCTTGATTGGAAACTGTGATGTCATGAAATGCGGCAATTTCTGATTTGATAAAGGAGAAAATATTGCCAGAATTGACGGCAACAATTTGGGCGCCGTTTTTTAGGCGAGCATATTTAAGACCTTCGCCAGAATTATCAACCATGGCTTTTTTTTGTTCTTTGCGGGGAGCAACATTGGAATAAACAAAAAGATTGCTGGTATTTTGGGCCAAAAGGTATTGACCAATCCAGAAACCGGCGCCAGTGGTGTCGGCAAATTTAACACTGGTGGGATAAATTGTGGGGGTTAAATCGGCGGTATCTTGATAAACTCTTTGGATGACTTCGCCAAAAGCAGGGTCATTCTGACCGTAATCAGCAATAAGGTGAATAAAAGGTTTTTCCATAAGTCCTTTCTCTAGCCTATTAAAATAGAATTATAGCATAAAAAAGAGTCAAGAGAGAGGGTAAATTTAATCAAATAATTCTATGGCGTAAATATTGGCGGGTGAATCGGGATTAAATGAGGTGAGAATAAAAATGCGTTTGCCATCTGGAGAAGGGAGAACAAAGTTGTCTTGGAGGTTGCCAGAGTAAACTACAGTGGGATTGGTACCATCGTAATTAATTATTACAACATTATTGTCTATAATGCCAACAAGATGTTGGGAGTTGGCTAACCATTGCCAAGGTTGAGTTTGGAAGCCACCATAATAGGAGTTGAAATTATCGATGGTGGTTTGTTGGTCTGGATTTTGTAAAGAAGCGTCTGGCAGGAGAGTGGGAGCATTGAGAGTAAAAGTGCTGGGGGCAGCCAGAAGTGATTTGCTGGCGCTAGACCTAGAGGCCTCTAAGTTGGGATCGAGCATAAAGTTTTTATCTTCGTAGCCGTCATAAATGAAGAGTTCTCCAGGTTCTAAAGTACGAGTTTGAGGGTGAGAATTGGTGGCGGGAAGGGGAGTAATTAGGTGGTCGGCAAGAGTGGCGCTACCTGTGGCGGTATAAAGAAGTTTTTGATGATCGGGGGAGAGATAAAAGTTGTTGGCGTTTTGGAGGAGGACTTGCAGGGCAGCCGGAGTAAGAGTGTCTAAATATTGTTTTTCGGCGGCAGCTAGGTCTAATTCATAGCCATTGAGAGTAGCAGTGAGTTGAAGACTGGCATCGGGGGCACTTTGGAGATTGGTAAAAGAACTGACATCTAGAAGAAAAGTTTTTTCTGGGGTAAAAATTAAAACCTCGCTGCTGTCTGCAGACCAAATATATTGAGCTTGGGCAAGGTCAAAATTGTCATTGAGGTCAGATAATTGCCGGGGGGAAGAGTTAGTGTTATTAAGATCAAGTACATAGAAACCGTTTTTGTCTAGGGCGCTATTATTGGTAACTAGATAAAGAAGTTTTTGACCATTGGGGGAAACAGAGAGATTGCTGGCGCCAGTATAAGTAATACTGGTGAGACTGGGAGAATAGGGATAGAGAACAGCACTGGCGGCGGTGACCAGAGCTTGCTCGATTTGAACAGTTTTGTGCCAGGGACTATAACCGTCTTTTTGAATAGTAATGTCGTAAGTTCCTGGTGCTAAATAGATGATGTCGTCTGTAAGAGAAGCTAGGCTGCCATTGACATAAACTTGAGCACCTTGGGGCACCGAGGTGGCATTAAGGAGGCCGGTGTTGGCAGAGATGGCCTGATTGTTTTCGTCAATGCGAAAATCGCCTTGGGCCCAGCGGATAGCAAAATAAGTGCCAATAATGATAATAATCGCGGAAACTATGGTATAGATGATGCCGGCCCAATTGCGGTGACGACGGGGCTTGGTGGGAGGAGCAGCCTGATTGGTTGTCTGGCGTGTAGATTGGCGAATAGGTTGGCGAGTTGTTTTTGACATATAAAGGTAATTATAACAAATTTTTAACTAATTGGCAAAATTGATCACCGCGATCGGCGTAATCGCGAAATTGATTGAAACTGGCGGCGGCGGGTGAGAGGAGAACGGTGTCGCCGGGTTTAGCAACTGCCGCCGCCTGATTAATTGCTTCGGACATGGTTTCGACAAAAATAAATTGCGGGACAACAGCTTTTTTTTGGATAGCCAAATCAATGAGAGTACGCCTGAGTCTTTTGCCAGTGGGAGGAAAAAGAATGAGAGCGCGGAGATTACTTTTGAGAATTTGTTTGGCTAGTGGGGTAAAATCTTGATGACGCTCATAGCCGCCGGCAAGGAGAATAATGGGGGAATGGGGGAAGGTTTGCAAGGCTGCGCTAGCGGCGGCAGGAGTGGTAGAAAGTGAATCATTGTAGTAGGAAATATCATTTACTGTATGAACATATTCCAAACGATGACGCAAAGGGGTAAAAGTGTAAAAAGCTGTAGCAATCTGTTCGTTGCTGATATTTAAGTGATGGGCGAGAATGAGAGCAGGGAGGAGGTTGTAAAGATTGTGTTTGCCCAGTAATTTTATTTTTTTTCGATCAGCAATTGAAACAGTTTGAGTGGTGATGGGATTGCGATAATAGAGTCCGCGACCGTGTGCAAATGCGAGGGAGCCGGGTTGATCAGTGAGAGTATAAGGGAGCAGATGGGCTTTGGTGAGAGTGGCAAAGTGGCGAGAAGTTTTAAAATCTGGGCTATAAATCAAGTAATCGCTAGTTTTTTGATGGCTGACCAGGGCAGTTTTGGCCTGGACATAGGCTTTGGTTGTCTGATAATAGTCTAGGTGTTCGCTAGTGATGTTTTGGAGGATGGCAATATGGGGGCTAATAGGGAGGTCTTGGAGTTGATGAGAGGAAAGCTCTAGAATGGTATGAGATTTGAAATTGAGTTGATCTAAGTAGTCTAGGGCGGGAAGGCCGATGTTGCCGACTAGGTGGGTTTTTTTGCCGGCGGTCTGGAGTAAGTGGGCGATAAGGCTAGCAGTGGTGCTTTTGCCCTTGGTGCCGGTAATGCCAATGGTGAGGCCGCGGGCGAGTTGCAAGAAAAGGGCGGTATTAGAGCTAAATTCTACGCCCGCGGCCCGAGCGGCAATTAGTTGAGGAAGGTTGGGAGAGATGCCTGGAGTACGAAAACAGAGGTCAAAATCGGTTAAATATTGCAAATATTGATTGGGACCAGCGTAGGCGGTAAGGTGACGGTCGGCGATAAAAATTTCCCGCCAAGCTTTGCCTAATTGATGACGGTAACGTTGGTCAGCGATAGCAAGGGGCATTTGAGGAAAGTGATGGCGAAGAAAACGATAGGTAGAAAGACCTTCGCGGCCGGCACCTAAAATGATAATTTGGCGATGAGCAAGAAGTTGGAGCTGGCGATTTTGATTTTTGGTGAGGGGCATAATGAGCAAAATTTATTTAATATTGAGATTATTTTTATACTATTATAATAGGTGATTTTTGCTAAAAATTTGCTGGGCAAAATTGGGAAAATCGGCGGGAATTTGAGGGGTTAAAAGAGCTTGTTTTTCTGCCTCCCAATTGGTTTTTAAAGCTAAGATCTGTGGGGCCAAAGTGGCGAGGAGGGGGGGCAAATTGTGGGAGTTAAATTTTTGCAAAGTGAGATAAAAAGCGAGCCGGGATTCATTAATAGTGCCAATGCATTCAAAGGGCTTGCGATCGGCAAAGCCCAATAATTGTTTTAAATCGGGACGCAGGTCTAAGTTGTCCCAAAGGGAATGAGAAAAGATTTGTGAGGATAAAATTTGCTCGTTAATAAAGGGGCTTAAAAGCAAATAAACAAAAAGACATTTGGGACAATTGTGGCACCAGGAATTTGTTTGTTGCCCACGATTGCAAGAGCGAAAGAGAGAAAAATATTCTGGGTTTGAGGAAAAAATTTGCGCTATTTTTAACTCGCTAAAAGGACGGAGTAGAGAGTAATATTCAATGTTATTGATTAAATATTGTGTGCTATATTTACGAAAGGCCTGTTCAAATTCTGTACTCTTGGAATATTGATGATTAATGCTTTGATTTTGCCAAATGAGAGTAGGCTGATCGGCGCTATTTTCATTGCCGACAAAGATATAATCGTGGCCATAAAGAACAGCGGCCAAAGTGCTAGCAAAAGCGAAAATGGCGCTAAAAGGGACGTGACCGTTTAGGTAATTTTGGGCATTGAGAGCTTTAATTTGAGGGTCTAAAAAGCGCGTAAAAGTGTAAGTGGGTTGATTGGTGGCGGCGGCGATTTTGGCGGCGGCGGGGGCGGCAGGAAGCATAATATAATTGCTAAAATTGGCGGCGGCGGAGTGAAAAAGTGAGAGCATAACGCTACTATCTTTGCCGCCGCCAATGCCCAAAGCGGCACGGGGCAGGGAGGATGAATTTGCGGCGGGTTTATAAGCATTTTGTGCGGTTGCAAAAGAGTTGGAATTGGAGTGAGAAAGGGATATGTGATTGGATGAGTTAAAAGTAAATTTTAGTGGGCGTTGGTAAAAAATGTCAATTTGATTTTGATAAAAATACTCGCCCATGCCGCCCAAAAAAAGCTGTTGCCAAAAGTCTAATTGTTGGGCTTCTAAGTGACCGGCGGCAATATTAATGGTGGGTGAGGCGGCCAGTTTCCAATAAGAAAACATTTCTACTAAGCCCAAATGGAAAACTAAATTATCAATGAGTAAGGGAGATTGATTGGTGAGTAATTCTGGGTCTATATTATAGTAGTAAAGGCGATGGATAAAGGTGGGGCCATTTTCTAAAGCATAGTTAAAAGTGCAACAAAAGGTCTGATCGCTAGAGAGCGAGTGACTAAAGCTCTGATAGTGAAAAATGGGGTGCTTTGCTGGTAGTTCTTGATAAGTCATAGCTGGTATTATAACATCTAAAGATATATGGTACAATTAGCAAAGAAATGTTGAAAACAAAACGATTTGGGGGCTGGCGCTTGGTTAATACAACTTGGGGGGAGTGGCTAGAAGAGTTAGAGGGGATAATTGAGGGGGAGAAATTCAAAACGGTGATGACGCCGAATCCAGAGCAAATAGTGCTGGCTAGCAAAGAGCCCAGGTTTGGCGAAGCTTTGGAGCAGGCAGATTATCTACTGCCTGATGGAGCTGGTCTGGTGTGGGCAAGTGGGGTGAAAGAGCGACTGACGGGGGCAGATAGTGTGCGGGAGATTTTATTAATGGCGGCGGCAAAGAATAAAAAAGTAATGTTAATTGGGGGTAATTATAAGGAACGGGCGGGGCGTTTAAATGTGGATTTGGGGGGGGTACAAACAGAGATTTACTATACCAAGGGTTATCAAAATGCTAACAATCCTAGTGAAAATGAGGAAAAAGCGCTCAGAGTGTTTGTTGGTAAGTCAAAACCAGACATTGTTTTAGTAGCTTTTGGGGCGCCTAAACAAGAGTATTTTGTGATAGAGAAAAAGGCCTGGCTAGAGGAAAATGGGGTAAAAATGATAATGTGTGTGGGAGGAGCCTTTGATTTTCTATTGGGGCGAGTGCGTCGGGCGCCAAGTAGTTGGCAAAAATTGGGCTTGGAGTGGTTATGGCGATTGGGACGAGAGCCGTGGAGATGGTATAGACAATTGGCTCTGCCAAAGTTTGTATGGTTGGTGATGAGGGGGAGATTTAAGTAAAAAACAGAGTTAAAAAAGGCTGGGGAACAAGTGAAAATATAACAAAAAGCGCCTCTTAATGAGGCGCTTTTTGTATTTTAAGGTTATTAATATTAGAGAAAGTTAAATTAATCGTCGTCGTCGGTGAGGTCCATGCCCAGGAGCCACATGACGGCTTCTTTTTTGTAGCGGCGGTCACCGCGAGAGTTGATGCGGATGGCGGGGAGCTTGCCGCGGGCACCCCAGCGTTTGACAGTGAGGGGGGAAACACGCAAGAGACTGGCGACTTCTTTGACAGTGAGTAAGTCGGGGAGATTGGAGATGTCTAATTTGACTGCTTCTTGGACAGTGCCAGACTTTTTGACTTTAACCACTGGTTTCTCTTCCACAGTGATGGTTTTGTTCATTTTTGCCTTTCTTTTTATCTGTAATTGATAAAAATTACTTTTTATTACTGCTTTTTACTGTTTTATGGTCTTTTGTTATGGTTTGTTTGAGAACACAATAGCAGGGATTTAGGGGGATGTCAATAGGGAAGTTGGGGTTAAAAGCGAAGAAAAGGCGAAAGGTGGACGCGGGTGAGGCGAGCGTGAAAAAAGCTAGATAAAATTAATGGGGTTTTTACCAGTAAAAAGCTCTGGAGGTGCCCAGAGAGCCAAAACTTTGACCATGGCGTAGATAATTGAAAGTGGCGCTGGCGGAGGCGGAGGCGGAGGGAGAGGTGGGGGAGGTGGGGGGGAGTGAAGCTGGGCGAGGATAGGGCTCTTGGTGGAGAAAGATGTTTTGAAGGAAGACATTGTCTGGGTTGGGATTGAGGAAGCGGTATTGGAGGGTGGTGGGTGGGGTGGGGTAGGGGAAAGTGAGACCGTAGAGCTGGCAGGGTGTGTTTGAAAGGCGGGAATCGTCTGGGTCGCCAGAGGTGCTAGAAGCGGGATAACAAGAGGCGGGGCTATGGGTGTAGAGGGTAGCGGAGAAAGTGTCAAAGAAGGGCATTAGAGAGGCTTGTAGGGCTAGTGTAGTGAGCATTTTTGGATCTGTTTCTGGGTCAAAGTGGAGGAAGTAATCGCTGGTGGCGACAACGGTGGTAGTGGTAGGGTCAAAGGAAAAGCTGAGATTGGGGTGACTGGGGTTGACTTGATAGGGAATAGCGCCACGCCAGGCATCAACGGTGACTTGACCAGTAGAGGGCTGGAGGTCGGTAATGGTGCCAGTGAGTTGATAAAGGATGTCTTGATAAGTTTGGCTGAGAGTAATTTCTTGGCCTGGCTGGAGATTGGCTAAATCAGTAAG
>CAYJFT010000013.1:0-5267 GCA_964369765.1 uncultured Pseudomonadales bacterium
TTTAGGTCAGCTCCCCCCACCCACCCCCCCCAATAATTCCCCCTTTGCCCAGCCTTTTTTTCACCCCCACACCCACTCCATTGTTAATCAATGGCTCACCGCCGCCTGTCTTTGTTTTGTAGTCTCTTTTGTAATTGAATTTATTCTCCACATCTAAACTTTTGCACCCAAGTTCCCCCTCAAAAACCAACTTTTTTTAAGTATAATAGAGCTTAACAGCCCCAGCTGTTTTCACACATTTAATTATTAAACTTAAATAGAAAGACCTTATGTCCACTGCTTTTGATCACGCCTTGACCCAAATTGATACCGCTGCTGCCCTTTTATCCCCCAGTTACCTCAATCAAAAACAATTTACTGCCGCTATCAACAAGCTCAAAACCATCAATCATCTTCATCATGGCCAATTAGAAATCACCATGGACAATGGCCAAAAAAAACAATTTGCTTGCTATCGCAGTCAACACAATAATACTTTGGGCCCCTACAAAGGTGGACTCCGTTTCCATCCTCAAGTTTGTGAAGCCGAAGTCAAAGCCCTTTCTGTCTGGATGAGCTGGAAATCGGCCATTATTGGTCTACCCTATGGCGGCGGCAAAGGTGGTATCACTGTCAATCCCAAAGACTTATCCGCCGCCGAATTAGAACGCCTCAGCCGCGCTTTTGCCCGTTTTTTAGCCCCTCACATTGGCCCCTGGATCGATATTCCCGCCCCAGATGTTAATACCAATGGCCAAATTATGGCCTGGATGATTGACGAGCTCTCTCAAATCAGAATAGGGGAGGGGAGAGTCAGCGAAAATTATCTGGCCAATTTAACCGGCAAACCCTTGGCTCTTGGTGGTTCCCAAGGCCGTGACGAAGCCACCGGTCTAGGCGGCCTTTATGTCCTCCAAGCCTATGCTGAAAAAACCGCCCTCAAACCCGAGCAAACCAAAATCGCTATCCAAGGTTTTGGTAATGTTGGCTCCTGGTTTGCTCATCACGCCCAAGCCAACGGCTTCAAAGTGGTGGCCCTTAGCGATTCTAGCGGTACTATTTATAATGAAGCCGGCATAGATATTCCAGCAATCATCACCATCAAGAAAAAAGCTGGTAATTTTGCCACTGCTATCAAAAAAGACCTCCTCCAAGCCCAGCTTCTCCCTGCTACCGACATCCTTTATCTCCCCGTAGACGTCCTAGCCCCCGCCGCCTTAGAAGACGTTATCACTAGCGATAATTATCAAAAAATCCAGGCAAAACTCATCTTTGAATTAGCCAATGGTCCAGTTACCCCAGAGGCAGAAATACTCCTCCAACAAAATAATATCATTGTTGTCCCCGATGTTTTGGCCAATGCTGGCGGCGTATCCACCTCTTATTTTGAATGGGTGCAAAACCTCCAGGGTTATTACTGGAGTCATCAAGAAGTCCTGGCTAAATTAGAACCATTAATGAAAAACGCCCTGAGTCAAGTTCACGCTATGCATT
Source organism: uncultured Pseudomonadales bacterium (assembly GCA_964369765.1). Lineage (GTDB taxonomy): Bacteria > Patescibacteriota > Microgenomatia > UBA1400 > PJMF01 > JAUNST01. The sequence continues at coordinate 1,474 of CAYJFT010000013.1, forward strand.
TAAACCACCCAGAACAAACCTATCGCCAAGCTGCTTACTTAATTGCCCTCAAAAATATTATTGATACCATGATTTTGCGCGGTCAGGTTTAATAAAATCTCATTAACGGCACAAATTTGCCTAACCAAATATGAAAAAATCCCGATGTATCGGGATTTTTTCATATTTTTCAATTTTTCTCTTACTGATATTCCCCCAAAATTTTCTCTAAAATTTCTTGATTCACTTGTTGCTTTTTCTCTTCCAAATCACCCTCTGTTTCCACTTCAAATTTCAACTTTTTCTTTAATAAAGCCTGATAAAAATCAATTTGCGTCCGTATTACCTCATTAGCCTCTTTTTCACTCAAACCAAAAAGGAAATCTGCACTCACCACAATTTTGCGCAAATTATAAATTTGCTCGCCCCCACCAGTAGTAAAAACAATTCTATCCGCCACATGAATTTTTTGTGGCCGGACCAAGTGACCTCTGGTTACCCCATCATCTAAATCACGCGGATCTCCATAATCCAATTGACCTACATACTCCACCCCCACTTTTACTGCCAAACTCTCCAAAGTTTCTTGATATAAATTAGGATTACGGCTATCCAATTTCTCTGCTAGCCAATCATCTTCTTGCACCGAAGTCAAAACTAAACCAGATTTAGCATACAACTTTTTTAATACTTTGACAATTTTTTCAAAATGAGGTAATTGATAACCACTTCCTACAATTCCTAGTCTTTGACCTTGATTTAATTGCACCCCTTCATCACCCGCGGTAATTACCATGGGACCCACTATTGTTTCTACTTGTTTGCTCATATTTATTTATTCACCACCGCTATCGCCAGACATCGCTTGGACACTAAGCAAATAAGCAGTCATTTCCTTTTCTACTTCTTCCCAATCACCATTTGCTTCGCGGATTGCATTAAAAAGCAATTCCATATCAATTAACAATTGATCATCAGTTACTATCATTCTTTGTTTGGACATTTTCAAAGACTTTCTCTCCCCAATTATTTATAATCTACTGGCAATTCATTGCTCACCAGGGTTAGACTCATTCTTTTATTCTCTTTGTCTATGCTCTCTACATTCACACTCAGATTTTCTCCACGCACCAATTTGCGCTCATTACTGATTTTACTATTGTGAATCAGACCATCTACGCCAGTTTCCACATTAACAAAGACACCAAAAGGCTCAATTCTAGACACTGTACCCGCAATTACCGAACCCACCGGATAACGCTCGTCCAAAGTCAGCCACGGATCAGCCGAGAGCTGTTTGACAGATAAATTCAATTTTTCATCGGCTGGGTCAATATTTAGCACTTTAACCTTGATTCTCTCACCCAAATGATGATAATTACTTGGATGAGTAACTTTTTCCCAAGAAATCTCGGAAATATGCACCAGGCCTTCCACCAAACCTAGCTCACCTTTATCATTAACTGGCACTTCTACAGTCACAAATAAACCAAAAGGCATTAAACCAGAGACTACCCCATCATAAATTGCTCCTGGCTGCACTGCTTGCATCGCGGCATTTTTCTGCGCCAATTCTTTTTCTTCAGAAACAAATTTTTCCGAAAATATCAAGCGATTTTTTTCATGATCAACTTCAATTGCCTTGACTTTTAATGTAGAGCCACGCAATTTATTTAACTGACCCAAATAATCCTTGCCAAATTGACTAGAAGGCACAAAACCACGCACCCCATTACTAAGCACTATTAGACCACCTTTATTAGTTTCTACTCCTTTTACCTCGATAATTTCATCATTTTTAAAGGCTTGATAGAAATAATCCCATTTTTGTTTATTTGCTGCCTGGCGCAAAGAGAGCAAAATTTGCCCTTTATTGGGTTCGGCGGCAATAACAATTACCTCAATTTCCTGACCCTCTTGCAAAGTTTGAATATAATCTTTGGCGGCATCAAATTCCCGACCCACGATTAAACCTTCAGTCTTGGCTCCAATATCTACAATCAATGATTTCTCATTTTTTGCCACAATTTTACCCGATACAGCAGTATCTTTTTTGGGACTAATTACTTGTTTTTGATTTTTGGCCAATAGCTCGGCCATAGTTTTTGCTTGCGCCATATTTAAATGGTCTCCTTTCAATATGGGAGCAATTATACCACAATTTTTCTCAAGAAAACAGGCAATTTCAGACAAATCCAAGCAATTTTACCTCTAAAACAACCACTTTAGCTGTTTTTATGATAAATCCGTTCAAAAACAGTCCAGGGCCGCAAAACTTCTGGCACTATCACTGTCCCATCTTCTTGCTGATAATTCTCTATAATCGCTGCCAATAAGCGCGGACTAGCTGCCATAGTATTATTTAAAGTATATACATATTTGGTAGTCCCATCATTAGCCCGATATTTAATATTTAGCCGCCGAGCCTGAAAGTCATTAAAATAACTAGCACTATGAGTCTCACGATACTTGCCCTGACTAGGAAACCAAGTTTCTATATCATATTTTTTCCGCTGCGGTGCCCCCATATCACCCGTACACATCAAAAGTACCTGATAAGGCAAATCCAAATCAGTCAAAATCCGCTCGGCTAATGCCAACATTTTTTCATGCCACAAGCGAGTTTCTTCCTCATCAGCTACCGTATAAACCACTTGCTCTACTTTATTAAACTGATGCACCCGCACAATTCCTTTAGTATCTTTACCATAAGTCCCTACCTCGCGCCGATAACAAGGCGAAATTCCCGCCAATTTAATCGGTAAATCCCGCTCATTCAAAATCTCTCCCCCATGATAACTAGTTAGGGCCACCTCGGCTGTTCCAGTTAAAATCTGTCCATCTTGAGTAAAATAATGATCATCTGCCCCCCAAGGAAAATAACCAGTGCCCTCCATTGCTTCACGGCTAACCAAATTAGGTACACTCATAGGCACAAAACCTTCTTCACGCAAAATTGATAAAGCATAATTAAGCAAAGCTTGTTCCAAAATTACCGCCTCATTTTTAAGCATATAACTGCGAAAGCCGCCAATTCTCACTGCCCTTTTCACTTCCAAAATATCCAATTCTTCCATTAAATCTTCATGAGACTGGGGAGCAAAAGCAAATTGTGGTTTTTCTCCCACTTCTCTAACCACCACATTGCCACTTTCGTCAGCTGCTCGGGGCACGTCCTCTGCTGGGATATTAGGCAAAGCCAAAGCTAATTCTGCTTGCCTATTACCCAATTCTTTTAACTCTTCTTCTTTGACCCGCAATTCTTCCTTGATTTTCTTGCCTGCAGCCACCAATTCTGGGTCCGGTTTTTGCCCCTTGCCCGCCGCTAACTCAGCCTTGATCTTGGCCACATTAACATTACTAGCAGCCCGCAGGGCCTCTACCTGACTCAAAACCTCTCGCCAAGCCTTATCTGCCGCCAAAAATTCTCCTGCCAGCTTTTTATCCAATTGTTTAGCCCCTAGCGCTTCTTCCAAAGCCGCCTGATTATTTCTCACCCAAGCTAAATCTAGCATTTTAATCCTTTCTTAGTGGCTTTAAAGTTGGAAAAGCAATTACTTCCTTAATCGCCCAATTATTGGTCAAAAGCATTACCAAGCGATCAATCCCCATCCCCACCCCCCCCAGCGGCGGCAAGCCATATTCCATCGCCTCCAAAAATTCTTCATCCATTGGCTGAGCTTCTTCATCACCATCGCGCATTTTTTGCTGCTCATTAATGAAACGCTCACGCTGCTCTAGCGGGTCCACAATTTCACTCCAGCCATCAGCAATCTCTTTACCACCAATATATAGCTCATAGCGCTCTACCAAAT
>CAYJFT010000013.1:5277-18513 GCA_964369765.1 uncultured Pseudomonadales bacterium
ATCCAAGTGGGTGCCACTAATTTTTTGGTCACCAAATGGTCAAAGAGCGAAAAAACTGCTTTGCCGCGGCTAAATGCCCCAATCAACTGTAATTTATGCTCCTTTAGCGCCGCGGTCAGCTCCTCATCTGTCATTTCCTCTACCTGCATGCTCTGATACTGCGCCAAGGCCGCACTCATTGTCAATCGTGGCCAAGCATCCGCCCCCGCCAAAAGCACCTCTTCCTCATCAATCATAATTTTTTCACTGTCATTAACTTGCTTTTGCAAATACTTAATCAAAGCTTCTATCTCGTCCATCATCACCGTATAATCAGCATAAGCCCGATACCATTCTATCATCGTAAACTCTGGTAAATGGGTTTGATCTATCCCTTCATTGCGAAAATTCCGAGCAATCTCAAAAATCCGCTCCATCCCTCCCACAATCAATCGTTTTAAATACAACTCTGGGGCAATCCACAAATAAAAATCAGCGTCCAAAGAATTCATATGAGTAGTAAAAGGCCGTGCATTAGTACCACCATATAGACTTTGTAAAATCGGTGTTTCTACCTCTGTATAATCAAGCTGATTTTGCAAAAAATCCCGCAATAAACGGATAATCAAAAAACGCTGCCGCAAAGTCTCTCCAGCCTGGGGATTAACTAATAAATCCAAATAACGTTGGCGAAAACGAGCTTCTTTATCACTAGCTGCATTCCAGACTGTGGGCAAACTTCGTAGGGCTTTGCCCAAAAAAACCATCTCGCTACCCAATAAAGTTATCTCTCCTGTCCTAGTTTTTTCTACTACCCCCGCTACCCCCAAAAAGTCCCCTACATCAACCAAAGCCAACTCCGCAAAAGCCGTCTCACCAATTCTCCCCTGATGCAACATCACTTGAATTTTAGCATCTTGATCTTGTAAATCCAAAAAAACCACTCTGCCATGAGCCCGATAAGCCATCACTCGTCCAGCAGTCCGCACTTGCTCACCACTATCCAAGCTAGCAATTGCCTGCGCCACTGTCTGCTTTTTATCAAAAGTATACGGATGAATCATCACCCCCATTTCTTCTAGAGCGCGTCTTTTCTCTTTTCTGGCTTCTACGGTCTGCTCCAATCTAGACATTTTAGCTGATTTTGTTAATTTTCCAAACTTTTTCCCCCGCTGGCACACTCACCTTTACTTCATCACCCACTTTTTTACCCAAAAGCGCTCCCCCTAAAACCGAGACAGTCGAGATTGTATTAGCCTCACTCGCCGCCGCATCAAATTCTCCTACTAGCACAAACTCAGCCTTTTTACCCCGCTCATCTTCCAAATTGACCCTGGAGCCCACCCCCACCCCATCCCCCCGCCGCTCTTTACCACTCATAATCTGCGCTTTGGCCAGAATTTCTTTGATTTCTCCAATCCGCACTTCCAAAAGCTCTTGCTGATCTTTGGCATCTTTGTACTCACTATTTTCGGATAAATCACCTTGTTCACGGGCTTTGGCAATCCGCTCCACTACTGCCGGCAACTGCCCATCCTGCAAATTATCTAATTCATTTTTCAAAGAATCATAAGACTCTTGACTCAAAAGGGTTTTTTCTTGATTATTTTTTTTCATAAGACCCTGATTATATCACGAATTCCCAGTCCAATTCGCCTCTTTTCACTTTTCCCCCTTATTTTTAGTCTAATTTAGTCATAATTCCTCATTTTTGCCCCAAAACTCCCCAAAACCCTTGCATTTTTTTCAAAGATAGTATAAGATACTCATATGAAAAATAATCTTTCTCGCTCTCCAGCACAAATTGGTATTATTGCCGTGGTTTTAACCACTGTCTTACTTGTCATTGGTGTCTCGGTAGGCACCCGGGTTACCCAAGACGCCGCCCAAAACACTCAGCGCACCGAATCCACCCAAGCCGTTGACAGCGCCGAGGGTAATTTAGAATTAATTAATCCCGATGGCACTGTAGTTCCTGGCACAGATGCTCAAGAGATAATTACCGACCAAACCGGCACCACCAGCCAGGTAGCCAATGTTACTAGCAATAATAATTCTATTCTCCTAAGCGAAGGTGAAACTGTTGAAGTCACTTTAGATGATAATAATCTTAATGCTCAGCTTCTCTGGCATAGAGTAGGGGAGAGCTGCGATAGTGGCACTAACAGTCCTGGTCTTTTAATTAGTCAATATTACCCCGTTGGCAACACTCAGGAAGTTCAATATTATTTACTTACCAGTCACGACAAAACCAGAGATGGCTACCTTACTGCCCAAATTCCCAGTGGTAGCGGCAGCCTTTATCAAAACAGCACTTCACTCAGCTCTCTGACTGCTAGTAATCCCAATTTCCCCCTTGCTTCTGGCCAAACTCTGCGCATCAAAGCCCTTTTTTGCAATACTACCATTGATTTACCCGGCTTAGTTACTATCACCCGCTCTGCCAGCCAAGACAGTAGCGAAGAACAGGTCAGAATTTTGGAACAAAGAAGCACTGACCCCACCGCCCCGGCTATTTTTGACTTTGCGCTTTTTGCTGGTCAGGGGGATCTACGAGCCAACTATTAATTAATTAATCAGAAAGCAAACATGTCCAGTAAAATCCCCGCCGCCGTAAATATTGACCTTGGTAGCTTTTATACCAAAGTCGCCACAGTTAATCGCCGTGGTGAATTAGAAAAAATCCTCCTTATCGACAATACTCTAGGCTTTGATATTCCCAAAGATCGCAATCAAGTAGAGGGTTTTGCCGGCTATCTTAATGAAATTTTTACCACTTACAAATTACCCCGCAATAATGTTAAAATCGCCCTCCCAGAAAAATATGCCTCCACTCAAGTCATTGAAATTCCCACTCTCACCGATGTAGAGCTAGCCACCTCCATTCAATGGCAAGCCCAGCAATATCTACCCATTCCCAAAGACGATTTAGTTCTTAGTTATCAAGTAGTTTTTCGCCCCGAAAAAAAAGACGAGGCCGTTACCAATATGCGCGTTCTTTTGGTTGGTATGCGCCAAAGTGACCTCACCAATCTCTTAGAAGCTTTTGCCCAAGCCAATTTAGATGCCACCATGATGGAAACCAGCACTCTGGCCAATTTACGCAATTTAAGCCTCCAGCCCAATCAAACCAGTGTTATGCTCCTAGATTTTGGCGCTAATAATCTTAATTTGGGCGTCATCCACAATAATGAAATCGCTCTTTCTCTCTCTCACCCCAATGGTAGCGAATTAATTAGCAAAGCTTTAATGAACACCTTTAATCTCCCCAAAGAAAAAGCCGAGGAATACAAAATTAATTATGGCCTAGATGCCAATCATTTTGAAGGTAAAATTGCCCAGGCTCTCACTCCAATTATGCAAGCCCTATTAAATGATCTTAATAATACTCTCACTTTTTATAATAATAAAAACACTCTCTCGCCAATTAGCAAAATCTTTTTTTGCGGCGGCGGAGCCTTAATGCCTGGCTTTAGTGAGTTTTTACGCCTTAATTTAAATTTAGAAATTGCCCCGGTAGAAGTTTTTTCTAATATTACCGGTAATATCCCCAAAGACAATCATTTAATTTATTCACCCAGTCTGGGTTTAGCCAAAAAAACTTAAATTTATGAGTCAAAGCATTAATTTTCTTGCCGAAAACAAAACTTTAATTAATAAGCGTCAAAAATCAGACAAGCGCTCTTTTATGATTATTGCTATTTTTGCCGGCATTGGTGTTTTAATCTATGCTATTCTTTTTGCCCTCAATCTCTATTTTGGCAATCAAGAAAGCAATTTAAGCCAAGAAATTGAGCAAATTGAAGCCGATATTACCACCAATTTAGAAGCCGAAACCAATTATTTAGATTTTTATGCCCGCCTAGAAACCATAGAAGCGGTAATTAATGCTCAAAACGCCAATACTACCACCCTAGAAACAATTTATCGTCATTTTACTACCCTTAATATTGCTATCTCCTCCCTTGTTTATGACTATTATAGCCAATCAATAGAACTTACCATTACTGCCAATGGCGCCCCCGCTCTCCCAGAACTTTTCACTTTGGTCCAAGAACAAAGCTGGCAAGAAAATCTCTCTAGCGTAGAGATGCTTGGTCTCAATCGTTCTGGCAACGGTCTCTATACCTTAGAAATAGAAATAGAAATCTAATTATGCCCAGTCTTTTTTCTACCGAACAAAACAGCCAATTAGCCGGTGAACTCAAAAATTTGGGTAATCGCCAATTCCTACTTTTGGCCCTAATTACCTTTTTGGCTGTCCTAGCCTTGATTATCTGGGGCATTTTACCCGCTTTTAATAATCTTACTAGCACCCTAGCCCAAATCCAAGACAATCAAACCGATTTAGAAGAAATAAAACTTGCCCAGAGTCAAATTCAAGACATTGCCAATAATCAAGAATATCTAGACAATCGTGATTTAGTGGAGCAAATTCTCTATAGTACCAATCCCTTTTTGGAAACCCTTTACTCCTTGATTGCCAATGGTGATCAATATCAAGTCAATTTTCAAGACTATCAATACTCTCCTGGTCTGATTGCTACAGCCTCGGCTCAAAGTTTTCAAAACAATAGCCGCCTTAGCAGTAATCGCATCCAAAATTCTCCCACCGAACAGGGTTTTAACCTCTTTTTAGAAGCCAATGGCCGCAGTTTAGACTTATTCGATTTTCTCCAAGCCATCGAAAAAAGTGCCCCTCTTAGTACTATTGGCTATGTAGAAATTAGCAATCAGCTTTTGGGCTATAGCAATGCCGAAATTGAAATTATTACCCATTATTTTCAACCCAATACTGTGGCTGCCAGCCAAAACACCACCCAAATTCCTACTCTCAATGCCCAAAACTACACTCTTTTAGAGGAATTAAGCGAATTTGTTTTGCCCAATTTTAATGACTTAAATCAAACTCAATTACAAAACAGCGGTAATGATATTTTTGGCCAAAGTCTAGAAAGCTCGCTAAATAATAGTAGTAACGATAACGAAAACACTAGCGAAGATAACGAAGACGCTACCGAAAATGACGAAGACGAAAACGCCCTTGAGTAAAACTCAAGGGCGTTGTTTTTAAACTTTTTTAAGCTTTATTCAAGCTTTTTAATTTAGATTAAATTATCATCCAAAGCTGCTTCAGAAACATTTTCAGTTACTTCCACCTCTTGGGTAGCTACTTCAGCTACTGGAGCTTGAGCAATTACCTCATTTTCTTTATCTTCGGTCATTACTCTCACCATTACCCGTTTTTTCTCTTTAATAGCTCTGGCTTTGACAATTGTACGCAAGGCACTAATTAACATTCCCTGGCGACCAATAATCCGTCCATAATCATCAGCATTAGCCGAAATAGAGAAAATAATCATCCCATCGGGCAATACCTGCTCATCCACTTTTACTTCATCGGGGTAATTTACCAAACTACTCAGGATATATTCCAAAAGTTCTTTCATTTTTTTACCTTTCTTTTAACTTTTTTCTTTTTACTGGTAATATCTATTCTTTAGCTTCGGTTTTTTCTTCTTTTACCTCTGCTTCTACAGCTGCCTCAGCTGGCTTCTCCTCTTTAGCTGGCTTTTCCTCTGCAGCCTCTGCTGCTTTTTCTTGAGCTGCTGCTTGTTTTTCTTCTTCCGCTGCTGCTAATTTAGCCAGGGCTTTTTTACTTGGCTTGGCTTTTTTCTCTGGAAAACCCTTGCCATTTTTGACTACATCATACAAAAAAGCCACGGTTTCAGTTGGTTTAGCCCCTTTGGCCAACCATTCTTCATAAGCAGCCAAATCCAATTCCAAAACTTTTGGTTGCAAAGTAGGTTGATAATGACCCAAAAGGGCCACATATTCACCATCACGCTTATCCCGGGCTTCATTAACCACAATCCGATAACGTGGTTCTTTCTTTTTACCCAGTCTAGTTAATTTAATTTTTAGCATCTTATATCCTTTCTGCTCTACAGAACCCCTATTATACCCTATTTTTTCTCATCTGCCGCCCCAGATACACTTGGCGGAGTTAATTTACTATACTCACCCCTGGTTAGGGCACTTTCTGCTGCTTCTTGCTGAGCCGCTTGTTTACTCTTACCAGAACCTGTGCCCACTTTAATCCCCCCTACATAAACCGCCACCGTAAAAATTTTCTCGTGATCTGGACCATCCTCTTCTTCTACTTGATAAATCGGCGCCAAAAAACCTTGGCTTTGAACTTCTTCTTGCAAAGTGCTCTTGGCATCTTTATATAGTTTTTTCTCCATTACTTCTTCAAAACGGACCAAAATCTGCTCTTGAATAAATTTTTTGGCCATTTCCAAGCCTTGATCCAGATAAATTGCCCCAATAATTGCTTCTACTGTATCAGCGATCAAAGTCAAATTATCCCGGCCACCAGACATTTCCTCGCCTCGGCTTAAATACAATTTTTCTCCCAATTGCAAATCTTGGCCTACCGCACTTAGGGTAGTAGTTTTCACCAGAGCACTTCTGATAGCAGTCAGTTTACCCTCGGCTGTATCGGGCAATTTGTGATACAAAAACTCGGTGGTCACAAGCTCCAAAACCGCATCGCCCAAATACTCCAAACGCTCATTAGACTCCAATGCTTCTGGTCGCCTCTCATTTAAAGCACTTCTATGCGTTAGGGCCGTCTCCAATAACTGAGAATTGACAAATTCCGGCAAATCACTCATTTTAACCCAAATCTTTCTCGTCAATCAGCAAATCTAATAAATCAGCCACACTAGTAATTTGCTCTCCGGTAACTGTCTCTATCATTTCCTCTACATTAATCTCTACTTTATTGCCCAATTCTTTTACCAAACGCTGTAAATCAAATTCTGTCAGATTTAACTCATTATAAATTAGCGACTCTGGCTTGATATCCTCTAAATTATTACTAGTAATCCCCGCTAAACTCTCCTGCAATAATTCAAATATAGCCTGTTTTTCTTCATCCTGATAAACTATGGGTTTTTTTTCTTCCTCATTCTCCAATAAATGCAAATCAATTATTTCGCTCATCTTGCTCCTTTTCCAATTTCTCCTCTTTTAATTCCTGGGCCAAAAGTTTTTCCAAAACCGCATTAATAAATGCATAAGCATGCTCCCCTCCAAAATCCTTGGCTAATTCTACTCCTTCATCAATCAAAACCCGCACCGGTGTATCTTTGACCTTACTCTCATGCAAAATTAAGCGCAAAATTGCCAAATCAGTTTTAGCTAATTCATTTAGCGGTCGCTCCTTGGCCACCCCAGCAATAATCGCATCATAAGTTTCCAAATTGTCTCTGATTGCCTGTAAAGTCTCTTGATTATATTGTATTTCTAAATCCTCCCAGCTTTGACCAGGGAATTGATCAATATAAAGAGCCTGCAAAAGCGCCATCCGCTCTTGATGACGCCGATCAAAATTTCTTTTTTCAGTTGGCGGCGGATCTATTTCTACTGCTTGCGGATGCTCAGGATGCAAATGCTCAGAATTTAGCTGCTGATGTTGATCAGAATTATTTTGGCTCATAAACGCGCTTGTCCCCCGCTTTATTTACTACTTTTGGGTTTTTTAGCTTTTTTAGTACTCAATTTGGCCGCCAATTTCTCTTTTTGCTCGGCCTCATCCACCTTTTTCTTGGGGGTAAGCATCATTTTTAATTTACCCACCATTTTTTCTTTATGCAAAGGCGTCTTGGCAGTTTTGGCGTTCAAAGTCAAAGTAGGCGTATTACCTGCCCGTCTTTTGCCCCGCTCCGCACTAGTAATTTTATTCTTTGGCAATGGTGTCATAATTATTTTCCTTCCTTATTTTTTAGAATTTTTACATTATACCATAATTCAAATCTTTAGCAACGGCCTGATTTGCCCCCCGATAAGCCTGGGCCCCCAAACGAACTTTGTAAATTGCCACCCCAGCTACAATTACCCCAAACAAAAAAAGCCCCACTAAAAACGCCCGCTGATAAATTTTTTTGGTCATAAGTGAGCTATTTTATCATAGTTTGATAGAGAAAACAAGCCACAAACTAAAGTAGGGGAGAGGTAAATTCCCAAAAAATCCCCGTATATCAAGTAAATTTAGAGCATAACCTAAAAAAATCTTTAGCCTAGAACTTGGCGCAAATTATTGGCGCTGCCCTGCAATGCTGCTTGCTCATCATTGTCCAAGAGCGGCCAAATAATTTGCGCCCCCCCCCCAGCCCCAATTACCGCCGGCAAAGACAAACAGACTCCACTCACTCCATAATAATCAGATACTGGCACACTCACCGGCAAGACTGCCCGGGTGTCCCGAACTATAGCCCTGACTATCGTTTTTACTGCCGCGCCGATTCCATAATAAGTAGCCCCTTTAGTCTCTATTATCGCCGCCGCTGCATCCCGTGCCTGACCATAAGCCTCATAAATCAAATCTCTAGAAATACCTGGAAAATCCAGCAAGCGCTGCCCGCCAATCATTGCGCCAGAAACCAGTGGAAAACTACTCTCGCCATGCTCACCCAGTACATAAGTATGAATACTGCGCGGATTAACCGGCAAATTCTCACTCAGATGAAAACGAAACCGCGCCGTATCCAAAGTGGTTCCAGAGCCAAGTACTCGCCCTGCTGGCAAACCCAAAAGCTCTATTGCTCGTGCAGTCAACACATCTACCGGGTTTGCCACCAATAAAAAAACCGCTTCACCCGCTACTGCTGCAATCGGGGGCAGCGTCTTTTCCATTATCCCAACATTTTTCTCTGCCAAATCCAATCTAGTTTCCCCAGGCGCCTGAGCCGCCCCCGCACAATAAATAACTATATCCGTCTCGGCTAAATCCGCCACCTGATCACTAGCCACTATTTTACATTCTTTACTAAGCGCCCCCGCATGCTCCAAATCTAGCTTTTCCCCCGTCAGTTTACTAGCATCGCGGCCAAAAAGAACAATTTCATTAGCCAAACCAGATAAAAGCAAAGCATAAGCCGCCGTCATCCCCACTTTCCCCGCCCCCACTATGGCAATTTTTACATAGTCTTGATTTCTCATCTCGCCTTTCTAAATCTAATCTATTCTAGTGTATTCAGCATTAGTACTACTTAATCTATATACCGCTTCTTTTAAACCATAATCATTGCTTACCACATCTCTACCAAACTTATTTGACCGTAATAATTGCTCTAATAATCTCCCAGCTCCAACTTGCTCACCAGTACTGATTGTCAAACGATAATTTTCCTTTCCTGCTTCTCGCAAAACATCATACAACTCTTTTTTATTTCTAGCCTCGCTAATTTGCCGCTTGATTAACTCATCATTTCTTTTACCATTTTCACCCACCCCCAACCGATCTCTTAAATCCTTAATCGCCTCTCTCATTCCGCCCTTACTAGTCACATAAGCCAAACTCCCTCCATCCAAAGCCACCAAAGAAGCTATTTCTAATTCTTCTTGGGTATAATCGCCATTAGAAGACTCTATTTTTACCCCTTGTCTAAATAGTTCATCATATAAATCCCATAATTCTTCTCTGGAATTAAGCTGAGCAATCATTCCCCCCAGCTCTTCTTGAGTAATTTTTTCCTGAGCATTTGCTGCCTGCCCTCCTTCTACTGCCGCCTGCCCTGCTGCCAACTCTGCCTCCAATTGCTCTTTCTCCTCCCGCAGCGCCGCTATTTCTGCCTCCAATTGCTCTTTCTCTATCCCCAAACGACTTTTTTCTGCCTCCAGCGCCGCTATTTCTGCCTCCAAAGCCTCTTTCTCTGCCTTCTCCGCCTCCTCTATCCCAGACTCATTCTGCTCGCTTTTTCTCACCCCACTCTCTGCCAGCATCACCACCGAGACATCATCAGCAGTAGCCCGAACATTCTGACTACCACGTTTCTTACTTTCCTGATTTGCCTTCTCCGTCAATCTCTTGGTAATTTCCTCTTGGCTCCCACCTTGTTTAATCATTTCTGTTATCTCGGCAATGCTTAAATTATTAGTCACCCCATCAGTAAAAAGAAAAACCTGATCACCCGCCTGCAAATCATAAAAATCCACCCATTTACTCTCTAGACCAGCATCCTTCCAGCCAATTTCTCCCCCCAGCTCTGCAGTAGACAAAACTCTATTCCCAAAAGCTTCTTGTTCGCTTCTTTTCAAAGCATTGTAATCATGCCAAGTTTTTACTTCTGCTACAATATCTCTTATATACTCTCTTTCAGGTTGAGACTTAAATGCATCATCTTCATCAGAAATTTTAATCAATTTATCCTGGCGAAAAACAAAAATTGGACTATTACCTACGGTAAAATAAGCCAAAAAGCTTTTCCCCGCTTCTTCATCCTGGCAAATTTTGGCCAAAGAAAGGGTAGTGCTATCCTGATTATCTATTCGCTCTTCCTTTTTTCCTTGCTTGACCATTGTTTCTACCGCCAAGACCAGATTTTTCAACTCCCGGCGTATTTCCTGTTTATCATCACTCAAACCTTTGGCATCTATATACTCATTAATAAAATTTGCCACTTCTGCTGCTGCAGACCCCCGGCCATCAAAAACACCTGCCAAACCAAGCTCCGGATTTAATAAACTTGCATCGCCATTTTGCTCTTGCCCCTCTTTTTTTTCTGTCGCTATCGCCCCCTCATACCGCATCCCGGACTGTTCATTTTCCTGTCCCGGAGCTAATTCCCCCTCATTTACCTGCCCCAGCTCATCATTCCCCCCCCAAGACTCACTCACTTCCTCCGGCACATAGCCACTCAAGCCCTCTGGCATTAGCCCTCACTTTCTTTTTGATAACTCTGCCACATTCGCGCCAATCCGGTAGGAAAATCTATTTCTGGCGCATAGCCCAAAAGCTCGCCGGCTTTGGTAATATCTGGCTGCCGTCTGGTTGGATCATCTTTGGGTAAGGGGAAATATTCAAAATCCTCTCCTTCCCGGCCCACCAGCTTATTAAAAATCTCCGCCGTTTCTAGCACCGTATATTCACCCGGATTACCCAAATTAATTGTCTGGCCCCGCAATTGCTCGCTCGCCCCCGCCCCAAAAGTTAAGATCCCCCGGACCAAATCACTCACATAACAATAAGATCGCGTCTGGCTCCCATCGCCATAAATGGTTAATTTTACCCCCGCCAGAGCTTGTTTAATAAATTGCGGCAACACCCGGCCGTCTTCTAAATCCATCCGCGGCCCATAAGTATTAAAAATCCGCACAATTCGCACGTCCATATCAAAATCCCGCTCAAAAACTCCACAAATGGCCTCGCCCAGGCGTTTAGATTCATCATAACAAGCTCGCGGCCCATTAGGATTGACATTGCCCCAATAAGTCTCTTTTTGCGGATGCTCTAGCGGTGTCCCATAAGTTTCACTAGTCCCGGCAAATAATAGCCTCGCCCCCGGCTGACGCTGCCTCAAAAAGGTCAAAATATTATGCAAAGCAATAGTATTAACCAAATAAGTTTGGGTAGGATAGCGCTGATAGAGTGGGGGAGAAGCCGGCGAAGCAAAATGATAAACATTATCAATTCGCCCATATTTAGCCACAATTTGCTCCAAAGCTGCCAGTAGCGCCGCCTCATTATTCAAATCCACCTCTATAAACTCCAGGCGCTCACCCCCCGCTGTCCGCGCCGCCGCTAGATTCTCTGCCTTGCCGGTCAAATAATTATCTAGGCCCACCACCCGCCCCCCCGCGGCCAAAACTTCATCTACAAGATGCGAACCAATAAATCCCGCTGCACCGGTTATAACCACCACTTTGTCCACATAATAATCATTATATTTTTCTGTCATTTTTCGCCTTTCTTTTGGACCCTATAAGTTGGCCCTAGCCGCAATTTCTACTTCTATTTCATCTTTATCTTTACCATATTTTAGCCTACTTAGCTCTTTTACCGCCTCGGCTAACTCAGGACTCATTCGCGCCTCTACCTCTTTCATATCTTTCTCCAGTGACATCGAAAAAGGCGGCACCGGCTCATTCTTCACAATTGTCTTGATATAAACATGATATTTTTCTATATTCGCCAGATCCGTCTCGGTAAAAATGGGCGCAAATTCATGCTGCAAAAACTGGGCATCACTCACCCCCACCCGGAAACTGACCATCGTCCCCACATTCCCAAAGACCGCCCCGCGCACTTGCTCATCAATCTGGCTAATATACTGATTAGCCACTACTAAATTAAGCCGATATTTGCGCGCCTCACTCAAAATCGTGGCAAAATCCTCGGTAGCATAATTCTGAAACTCATCTACATAAAGAAAAAAGTCCTGACGCGCTTCCATGGCCATATCTTGCCTACTCATCGCCGCCGTCAAAACTTTTGGCACCAGAATCAAGCCCAAAAACTTGGCATCTTCCTCGCCCAAAATTCCTTTGCTTAGATTACACAAAATAATTTTATTCTGGTCCATAGCCTGGCGGAAATTAAAAGCACTCACTGGCTGACCAATAATATTGCGCATGGTTTTATTGGTTACAAAACGACCAAATTTAGAGACAATATAGTCCAAAACCTCTGATTTATGAAAATCACTAGTCTGAGCCATCTGATCTGTCCAATAACGCTTGACCATTGGGTCTTCTACTAGCGGCAATAACTCTTCTACAAATTTCTCATCAGTCATCGCCCGCACCAACTCTATAAAAGTAGCCCCTTTTTTATACATAATCGTCAGCATGGCATTGCGAATCGCATGCTCAAATCGCGGCCCAATTATCCCCGTTCTATGCGGGTCATAAAGTTTGTACATCAAACCAATCACACTCCCCACCACAAAATGCCGCTGCTCTTCTGTATCTGCCTCCATCATATTCATCCCCATCGGCCGGGTTAAATCACTAGGGTTAAAATAAATCACATCCTCTGCCCGCTCTTTGGGTAGCATTTGCAAAATATCCTCTACAAATTCTCCATGCGGATCCACCGCACACACTCCATAGCCCGCTTCTATATCCTGCAAAATCATTTCTTTCAAAAATTCTGATTTACCCGTGCCCGTTTTCCCAATTATATACATATGCCGCCGCCGGTCTGCCAAATCCATATAAATATCCCGCGATTCCCCCCGGTATAGTGATTTACCCAGAAAAAGTCCCGAATTAGGAATTTCCCGCGGCGCCGGAGCATTTTTGGCATACAAAAATCTGATATGATGCGTTTCTACTTCTTTGCCTGGTAAATGAAAAATCGTCGCCAGCTCTTCACTATTTAGAACCATACTACCCCAACCGGCAAAAAAACTGGGGTAGCGATAAACAAATTCCATCATAAACATCCGTCGCCACAAAAACTTCGCT
>CAYJFT010000014.1:0-6149 GCA_964369765.1 uncultured Pseudomonadales bacterium
CCGTCCCCACCGATCAAGTGGTCATCGTCTCCGCCAAAATCGAAGCCGAGCTTGCCACTCTTCCTCCAGAAGAAGCCGAACTTTTCCTAGCCGAGCTCGGCCTGACAGAGTCAGGTCTCGCCCGCCTGGCTACCACCGCCTATCACACCCTGGGTCTCCAATCTTACCTCACCGCCGGCGAGCTCGAAGTCCGCGCCTGGACCATCCCCCAAAACACCCCCGCCCCCCACACCGACTTCACCAATCGCTTTATTAAAGCCAAAGTCATTTCCTATTCAGATTTCCTAGAATACGGTGGCTGGAAAAAAGCCGCCGAAGTCGGCCGCGTCCGCACCGAAGGCAAAGATTATCTCTTGACCCCAGACGACATCGTGGAATTTATGCTCCGCCCTTAATTATTTTCGCCCTTAATTTTCTCCTTCATAAATTTTTTCTGTCCCTTAAAACCCCCTCAAAACCTCTCAAACCAGCCCAATTTTCGCCAATTTGCTCCAAATCCTCATTTTGCCCTTGCTTTTATTTTTCTAATCAATTAAAATTAGCTTAGTATTTAGCGAAAGGTAAATTATGTCTGATGACTTAAATCAAAATCAAAATAACAATGACGGCGCCGGGGAAATGATGCCTCCTTTAACCCCTCCACAATTTGGCGGCGATCTTTCCGCCCCACCCACCCCGCCCCAAAAACCCTCTTCCCCCGCCCAGTCCGCCTCTAATCCCCACAAATCTCCCACCCCACCCAAAGTCCCTTCTTTTGTCCCCAATCCCAAATCTGCCTCATCCAGCTCTGCTCCAGGATTTAATCACTCTCAGCAACCCTCCCGCCCCAAACCCACCCCCCGTGATGACTTTGCCAGCAAAAAACCCGCCAATTTCAATACTTATGCACCTCCCTCTGGTAAAAACCCCTCTCCCTCCACCAACTTAAAAGCCCGCGAAGAGCAAAAAGTGGAGGAAGAAAAAATCCGCAAAATGATTGAAAATGAGCTTTTGGATGCCAAAATTCTCCTTAAAACCATTGGCGAGCGCTTTGACGGCCGGCTTACCAATGATCAAATCACCGTTTTGGTCCGCGAAGTCCAAAAAAGAGAAGTGGAGCGCCTCAAAGTCCTTATCTCGCGCAAAAGTTCCAATGTTGCTTTTGTTTTAAGTGCTATTGCCCAAGCAGAAATCACTCCCAGCCAAGAAAAAGAGCTCCTGGCCCTCTTGCGCGACCGCGAAGATGTAGATCTGCGCCATCAATTAGAAAACCCCCTTATCCCCAGTCGTCATCTGCTCAAAAAAATTGCCCTTACCGAACTTACTGACGCCCAGCGCAAAGATCTAGTCGAGGCCGTCCAACGTCGCGAAGAAGAATTGGTCCGCGACTATGTCGAAAGTCAATATTTAGATACTTATGATTTGCTCGGGATGATTGCCCAGCGCGCCGATGGTCGTCTCACCACTGCCCAGCGCCAACGCCTAATCGAGCGTGTCCAACGCCGCGAAGAAGAAAAATTGCAGCGCATGATTGACAATCCTTATTTAGAATCTGGCGAACTCTTGCGAGAAATCACTCTGCGCGCGGACGGCCGGCTCTCAGAGCAACAAATCAAAAACTTAATCAACTTGGTCCGCGCCAGAATGTAAAGATAATTTAAGGATAATTTAAATAAATTTAAGGACAAACTATTCGCTCCAAGCTATCAAAACTATGCAAACTAGCTCAATTTTTTACCAAAACTACCAATGTGCTTGCATTTTAGAAAAATAGTGCTAAAATTAATAAATATAAAGTATTGGTTATTATAATGTCAATTAAGTAAGACAAAAAGGAAAATATGAAGAAAAACACACTGTTTGCTACTCTCGCCCTCTTGGGACTGACTGCATTTGCAGTCGGGGGATCTGTTCAAGCCCAAGGCGCCGCTGATTTAGAAGTCGGCTTTAATCTCCCTAGTGCCGTCCAAGATGGTGTAGTACGGATTTTGGTTCCCACCGCTCCAGATATTGCCAATTTGGGTCAAACCACTGGCGCTTGGAATGCCGGTGTACCAGTCACCGATGCCTTTGTAGTTGATCCTGGCACTGCTCCTACTGTAATTTGTCCCAATAATGACGGCGACTTTACCTTTGGTACTCCTGCTACTCAAGTTGGGGATATCTATTATAATTCACGGCTTAATCAAGAATTAACTTTGTCTCAGGCTCAGGCTTTAACTGCTGATGCCACCGCTTCTGCCGATTTTGTCCGTTACCTGGGCTTCCTTTGTCCTTACACTGGTCCTGGTGCTATCACTGGTAAATTCTCCACTGGTAACCCTGGCAGTTTTGTTAGCATTTCCAATTTGGTCAATCCTCTCCAAGACCCCGATGATCAACTCAATGAAGTTGTTAGTATCCCCGGTAAAATCCAACTTTTAGAAAATGGCTACAGCACCGCTTTGGTTAGTGGCGCCGCCCAAGACTATCTGGTAAGTGACAAAGATGTTATCATCGCTGCTTTAACCGAAGAAGTTTTGGTTACTGCCCAGGTTGCCGGTCAAATCACTTTCAAAGTTGTTGGCGTTCCCGCTGGCACAGAAAAATGTGGTACTCCTACCGATGTTGCCAGCTATCCTACTTTAATTGACTATGGTTCGCCACTGGTTAATACTTTTGTAGACGCCGCTCAAGAAATTGAGGTTGTTTCCTCTGCTGCCAATGGTTATGCCGTTACCACTTATCAAAACCACAATCTCTCTCGCGGCGGCCGCGACATCTGTCAAGACGATGGCGTTCTCCCCGATGGTACTCTCAACCGTGACTGTATCCCCAATTTTAATTGGGAAGCTGGCGCCGCCTCGAGCTCCGCTGCCGCTTGGACCGATGCCAATAGTACTGGTTTTGGCTTCACTGTTGCCAATAATGCTGGCAATGGCGCCGCCTCTTCCATCTTTGACAATGACAACTATAGCCGCTTTTTCAACGGCGGCACCAACTCACTTCTAATTGCCGACAGTGCCACCACTTCAGAAGCTACTAGTCGCGGCGACGTCTTTGATGTCTGTTATCGTCTCTCTTTGGACGCCCAAAGCAATGCTGGCGCCTATGAAAACGGTATCACTTATACCATTACCGCCGCTTTCTAAGTTTAACTTGGTCAAGTAATCACTTAAACAATTTTAACAATCGGGGAAAGAGTCACTCACTCTTTCCCCTTTTTGTGTTATAATACCCCCAAGTCTAATCACTCGAAAATAATTTTCGAGTCCAGAGTAATGATTAGATCTAGAATTAGGCAAGCAGAAAGGAAAAACATGCCGCTTTTAGCAAAAAAAACTTCGCCAGTGCGCGAATATGAGCTCACCTACTTGGTTGGCACCGGTTATACCACCACCGAGCTCAATTTGGTCCAAGATGCCATCGTCACTTTAATTGGCAAAAATGGGGGAGAAATCTTAGAAACTTTGGACTGGGGTAAAAAACCCTTGGCCTATGTCATCAAAAAAGATGGCAAAGCCTATCAAGAGGCCCTTTATACTCATATCCGCCTTACTCTCCCTGCAGATCAAGTTGCTTCTCTTAGTAAAAACATTGATTTTAAAAGAGAGATTATCCGTAGTTTATTAATAGTTAAAAAATAGTGATTGAGAAAATCCACAGAAAGAGGTTTTATGTCCACCAGATCATTAAATAAAGTTATGCTTATTGGTAATCTTACCCGCGATCCAGAGTCACGCTATACTCCCAATCAAAATCAAGTTTGTTCTTTTGGCTTGGCTACCAATCGCGAATGGGTCAGCGAAAGCGGTGAAAAACAAAGCAATGTTGAATTTCACAATTTAGTTGCTTGGTCCAAATTAGCCGAAATTTGTCAAAATATGCTCCACAAAGGTAGTCGTATTTATGTCGAGGGTCGCTTGCAAACCCGCGATTGGCAGAGCAAAGACGGTCAATCCCGCCGCAGTACTGAAATCATTGTTGAAAACATGTTGTTCTTGGACCGCAAAAATGATAATTACTCTAGCTCAGACTCCGGCTCCGCCGCTCCCGCCAGGGACTCTATGCCCGCTATGGAAGAACCCACTTTGGGCAGTTCTGGCAGCAATGATGATATCGCTACTATCCAAGACAGCGATGACATCCCCTTTTAATCATTAAATTAGAAAATATCTTATGTTAAAAAATAAAAAAGACAAATTAACCCGTCCCGCTCGGGTCAAATACCCCAAAGATCATCGTTTTTCTTATCATCAAATTGATGAGCTAAAAACCTTTATCTCCGCCCAAGGGATGATTATTAGCCGTGAACGCTCTGGCCTGACTCAAAAACAACAGCGCCAATTGGCTTTGGAAATCAAACGCGCCCGTCATTTAGCTTTATTGCCTTTTGTCCAAACTATCTAATAAATTAATATGGCAGCAAAATTTTCTTGGTCCAGTCTAGAAAAAGCCCTTGGTTATGTCTTAACTTTGGCAATTGGTTTACTTTTGGGTTATCAAGTTAGCAGTAGCGACTTTTTTAGCTCTAGCAGTCCCACCAATGACAAGGATTTAGTTTATTCCGGACAACCAGACAATCACGCTGCTGTAGACTTTAATATCTTTTGGGATACCTGGGACATCCTAGAAGACAAATACTTAGAGCCAGCCGACTTACAAACCCAAGAAATGGTTGATGGGGCGGTGGCGGGCCTGGTGAGCGCTTTAGGTGACCCCTATACCGCTTATCTGCCCGCCACCACCAAAGAAATTTCAGACGCCGACCTCTCTGGTAGTTTTGGCGGCATTGGTATCGAGCTTGGTTACAAAGACGATGTCTTGGCTGTCATGGCTCCCATTAGCGATACCCCTGCCGATCGTGCCGGCATTCAGGGTGGCGATATGATTTTGCACGTCACCGACTTAGCAAAAGACTTTGACCAAGACACCTATGACTGGACCCTAGAAGACGCCCAAAACGCCCTCCGCGGCGAAGTGGGCAGCAAAGTCACCCTCACTCTCTTAAGAGAAGATTATAATGATAATCTACCTTTTGATATTGAAATCACCCGTGAAGAAATTGTCATTAAATCCGTAGAATTAGAATACTTAGACCGCCCCGATGGCAGCAAAATTGCTCATCTTACCCTTTCTCGCTTTGGTGAACTCACTTATGATGAATGGAATCAAGCTGTCGCCGATATTTTGTCTCAAGGCAATGCTGTTACCGGTATTATTCTAGACCTGCGCAATAATCCTGGTGGTTATTTTAATGAAGCCATTCATGTTGCCAGCGAATTTATCCCTAGCGGCACTGTTGTTAAACAACAAGGCCGCTCCCAAGATTTTGATTATTCTGTTACCGGTCAGGGCAAACTTTATGATTATCCTGTTGTCGTTTTAGTCAATGGTGGTAGCGCCTCTTCCTCGGAAATCGTCGCCGGGGCTCTCTCCGATCGCCTCGGCGCCCCCCTAGTTGGTCAAACTACTTTTGGTAAAGGCCTGGTCCAAGAACGCGTTGATCTCCCCAATGGTGCCGGCCTTAATATCACCATTGCCAAATGGATGACTCCTGGCGGCCATTGGATTGACGAAAACGGCCTCACTCCTACTATCGAAATCAGCGATGATCCAGAAACAACAGCCGACGAAATGCTCCAAAGCGCCGTTCAGGCCTTCTCTCAGAGTCAGTAAAAAGCCCGCAGTTTTCACTGCGGGCACCTGATAGTTTTTGCGACTTTTTGGTTTTTAGTAAATAAAAATTTTTAAGACTTTGTCTCTGGTCCTTCAATAATAAAACTATTTGGTTCTGTACCTTGATAAATACAATAACCAAAAAGCTCCATTAATAAATTACCTAGATTAACAAAATTACTTTTTTCTTGACTAGTTTCCCTCCCGTTCATCTGGTCACTTTTCATTTCCTGATAACGATTCCAAGCCTGCTCCTCAGTTTCCTCTGGCCACCTCTTAAAGTTGGCTGGCAAAAGCTCACCCCTGATCAATTTATCTGCATTCTTGCTGTTACTTTCTTCAGTAATACTACTTATTGCAGCTTTATTCTCTAACATCTTTAACCTCCATAAATTTTTTTAGAGCCCCAAATTTCTATCAGACCTAGAATTATACCACATTTTAATAAAAACCTCTCTCCTTAGAGTGCTATAATACCTCTATGACAAAAAACACCTCAAAAACTATTTTAA
>CAYJFT010000014.1:6159-17840 GCA_964369765.1 uncultured Pseudomonadales bacterium
CCCCCAGTGGCAACTCCCTTCATTTAGGTAATTATTTTGGCGCCCTTGCACCCTTGGTCCAACTTGGCTCAGATCCCCAGAGCACTGTTTACTGCTTTGTCGCCGATCTTCACGCTCTTACCACTGTCCAAGACAAAAAAATCCTCCAAGAAAACATTCGCTCCCTGATCATTTCTCATCTCGCTTGCGGTCTAGACGCTAGTAATTTTGTCTTTTTTCGCCAATCTCATGTCCCCGCCCATCCTCAGCTCCAGGCTATTCTCAATAATTATGTCAGCTTGGGTCAAATGCGTCGCATGCACGCCTTCAAAGACAAATTAGCCAAAGACGCCGACACCAGCAATATCAACTTGGGCCTATTTAATTACCCAGTTTTAATGGCCGCCGACATCCTTCTTTATCAGCCAGATTTTGTCCCCGTGGGCGCCGATCAAAAACAACATTTAGAAGTCACTCGCGATATTGCTGAAAACTTCAATCGCCTCACCAAAAAAACTGTTTTCAAACTCCCAGAGCCCAAAATCGATGCCAAGCTTGGTAAGCTTATTGGCACCGATGGCCAGCGCAAAATGAGCAAATCTCTGGGTAATATCATCGGCATTTTTGAAGATTATGCCCTTATTGAAAAACAAATTATGTCTTGTTATACCGACCCCAAGCGCCTTCACGCTACTGATCCAGGTACAGTAGAGGGCAATCCCGTTTTCACTTATCTAGATCTTCTTTGCCACGACCAAGATACCCTCACCACCCTCAAAGACCGCTATCGAGCTGGGACAGTTTCTGATGTAGAGGTAAAAAAAACTCTTCTTGCTTCTCATCAAGAATTTTTTGCCCCTATTCGCGCTAAATATCAATACTATCAAGATCATCCAGAAGAGGTCGAAAAAATCCTCGCTCGCTCTGCCGCTCTTGCCTCACTCCAAGCCAATCTTACCCTCGCCAAAGCTCAAGCTGCTGTCGGCCTCGACGTTTCCTGGGTTAAAACTCCTTTGGAATTTGATCCCGCTTATCCGCGCCCTCTCGCTGACTACTCCCAATTCCTCCGCTTGGAATTCCGGGTTGGTAAAGTTCTTGCCGCCTCACTTCCAGACTGGAGCGATCGTCTCATCCAGCAAACTGTTGATTTTGGGCCAGAAATTGGTCAAAAAACTATTTTCTCTGCTCTGCGCACCCATTTTTCACCCCAGGATTTCCTTGACCAACAATTTGTTTATGTCACCAATCTACCTGCCCGCAAAATGGGTCCCGCTACTTCCGAAGGGATGATTTTAGCCATTGAATCTTTCACCGGTGAAATCGTCCGCTGGAGCGTCCCAGACTCTATTGAGCCCGGTTCTTTGGTTGGTTAGCCCTCTTTCTCGTTTTTTTGCTCCAATCCTCACCTTTTTCATCGTTTCTCTCCCTTTTTGTCAAGAAAACTTGACATTTCTCTTGGCAAAATTTTTTTACAAAATATTGGAGTTAAGTAAAATTTCGTGAAGGTAAATTTATTGTTTTTAATTGATTGATAGAGCATATTCCATATTTTTGCGAATAATGTTATATTTTACGACTGACATCTCAGGTGTTTTTCACCCTTTTTGATTTATTAATAGCATATTTACCTAGTAATTCCTAGCATTTGAAGCTTAGAATTACAATATAAAAACAAAAATACATGCCAAAAATGTTTGAGGGGATACTCAAAATGGAAAAACAAATGCTGACAGCATATATGCAACAAAAACCCTAGGCGTGAAATTGTGTAGGGGTAAAAAATTTGTAATTCTCCCCTCACTAAATTTAAAATTATCCCACACTAACCCAATTTTGCCCCAAAAAATCAAGCAATAAAAACGCGGCGCCTGCGGCGCCGCCATTCTCTAACTTTTCAATTCAAATTCTTATTCCTACTACCTCCAGCCAAAGTCCGTTCTGACCCAGCATCTCTATATTTTCTCCCTCTCTTGCTCTTCTTAGCTCATCTCTCAGACAAGGATTTTGAATAATTTTCCCTACCTCTTCGTCTCTGCAACCCAAAACTTCCCCTCGGTAATCTCTCTCATTCCTATCAGTCGTTTCTATCTCTCCTTTTTTTATCTTCCATAGATTTCTTTTCCTGCATTTGCCTCACTCAGTCTTCTTTCCAGAGCATTTCTTCTAATTCTCCTTTCCACCGCCTCGGTCAAGCTATTAAGTTCGGATGATGGTATCTCTCTAATCACTTCACGCTTCACTTCTCCTCCCACCGGCGTCATTTTCACTCCTACTAACTTCAATTTTCTCGCCTCCTTTTATTTGAATTTTGTTTTCCAGCCCCCCAGACCTACTATAATATCACAAAACCCTTTTAAGCCAAAAAAACCATCGATAAAAACCAATTAAAAAGCGGCGCCTTCGGCGCCGCCATACTCTAAAACTGTTCCTTAAATCAAGTAATATTTACCTACCTCCATCTCACTCAATCGAGTTATTTTCTCATTTTCTTTACTCATTGCATCTAATGCTTCTGCCATACTCTCTAAATCATTACTGTCTAGTCTTCTCTCTTTTGGAATCTCAGCTATTTCCGATTGTTCATTTTTACTTATTCGTCTCAGCCAGTCATTACTCATCTTCTCCTCCTTTATAAAGTTAAATCTATTTTAGAGCACTTAACTCATATTATATCATCTTTTCTCTCTGCAAATTAAAAACTCGCTACCGCAATCTCCCCGCTCTCACTCATATAGTCAATCGCCTCTTTTAGCGCCTCGTATTGCATACTTGCCTCACCATCTTTATCAATCAGGGTAAATTTCTCAAACGGCCCCGGGTCACCCTTGAGTACAAACGGCGTCACTGCCACAATTCGCTCATCATCCCAGATGTTTTTGGCCGCATAATCATAATAGTCCATTAGCTTGTATTTGGTACTGCTGTTTTCCTGCCAACCAGTCTCGGTAATAAACACCCGCGGCTCCAAACCCGTTTTCTCCTTCAACCACTCTAATTCATGAATATAACCAGTCAAAGTATTTTGCCCCGTCGCCGTTGGCGCACTACTAAAAGCCGGATTAGGATAAGAATGTGAATTCCAATAATCTATCTTATTAAAAATTTCCGGCTCAGACTCCAGCATTTTCCCCATGTAATTAAATGCCTCCATGGTTTTATCACCATTGGGTGCCGCTAAATCCATCGCCGCCGCCAAGACTTTGTAATTCGCTCCCTCGGTATGTGCCCAGTCGGCGGTAAAACGCAAAACATCAGCATAAATTCCCGGATTTATCTCCCCACCCCATTCCGCCGCATGATTTACTTCATTAAAAACTATAATCAGTTTTTCCTCACTTGGCCAAGCCAAGCCATTTAAAAAATCAAAATAACTCAAAATCTCCGCCCGCGTCGGCACTGCCCAGGCCCCACTTTCAGCGTCAAACCGCGAGACAAATCGTACAATCGGAATCAGTTTATTCTCATAACAATTATTAAATGCCTGCTGCCACTCATCTTTTTTCTCTAAATCATTCAAGCTTAGCGGGATAGTAATATAGGCCCAATCATCTTGATTATTCTCATTGCGCAGCAGCGGCACTGCCTCATTTATCTCTGCCGGATGCAAAACATGCACCCCCAAAACCTGTCCTGCCAGCACTTGGCCAGGCATCAGCATTGTCCCCGCTAATAAACTTCCAGCGATTAATTTACGAATCATCTTCTATATTATAGCATAATTCCATGATATAATATGGGATAAAATGACTGATAAATCAAGTAAAAATCATCGCAAAACCGTTGCCCTCGGCCTTTCTGGCGGAGTTGATTCTGCCGTTGCTGCCAAGCTCCTCCTTGATCAGGGCTATGATGTCGTTGGCGTTTATCTCCAATGCTATCAGGAAACCGGCTGCCGTGCCGACACCGACCGCCTTGATGCCCTTCGCGTCGCCCTTCACCTGGGCATCAAGTTTATCTCTCTAGATTTTCGCAATCTTTATCAAAAAAACGTCCTTGATTATTTTTATCAAGCTTACGCCCAGGGTCTTACCCCCAATCCCGACCTTCTTTGTAATCTAGAAGTCAAATTTGGCCCCTTTTACGACTGGGCCCGCACTCACCACTTTGATTTTATTGCTACTGGTCATTATGCTCGCCTGATTGATAATCAGCTTGCCACCCCTACCGATCAAAACAAAGATCAAACTTATTTTCTGGCCTTGGTTCCCCAGGAGCGCTGGTCCCATGTCCTCTTCCCCCTCTCTGATCTCACCAAGCCTCAAGTCCGCCAGCTGGCCCGAGATTTTGCCCTCCCAGTTCAGGACAAGTCAGACTCCACTGGGGTCTGTTTTGTTGGTGAACTTCCCCTACGAGATTTTTTGTCCCAAAAAATCCCCCCCACCCCCGGCCCCGTCGTCTATCAAAACCCCCAGACCCACCTATTAGAAACCATCGGCACTCATCACGGCGCCGCCTATTACACCCTGGGCCAGCGCCATGGCTTCACTATCACCATTTCTTCTCCCAACACCCCACCTCTTTATGTTGTCGCCAAAGACCTGATCACCAATACCCTTAGAGTAGGGGAGAAGGCCGCTTGTTTTTCCACCACTTTCATCATTCAGCCCACCCCCGACCTTCTCTCTATCTTCGCCCCCTATTTAGAAAATCCCTATCTCCCCCTTTTTGTCCGCCTCCGCCACCAAGCACCGCTTCTCCCAGTCACCATTTCCTCCTCAACTCCTTCTTCCAACCCCACCAGTCAAGCAGCTACTATTTCCGAATCAATCCCTTCCAAGCTCCGCCCAGATTCTCCGCTTCAATTTACCCTCGCTTCCCCCGTATTTGCCCTGGCCCCCGGCCAATTCGCCGTCTTTTACAACCCTACTTCTCGTGCCCAAGCAAATTCCTCGTCCTCTTCCCTCACGACTACCCCACCTTCCAACTCTTTCACTGTTCTCGCTGCCGCCCCGCTTCTCTAATCCTCCCTTCGCTTCCACGCTTCCACCTCCCTTCACTTCTCCGCTTTCAGCCTCCACCTCTTTTCACGCAAAAAAAGCCCGGGTGCATAACAGCCCCGGGCGCCTCTTGTGATTACTCCAAATTAACTTACATATCCTATTTTATTCTCCCAAATCCGCCAGATCTGCAATTACCTTGTCTATTGCAGCCTGACTAGTGGCATAAAATCTTTTTCTCTCCCAGGCATCTCTCTGCTCCTCTAAAGTTCTAAAAAGCAGAATAATCCCACCAAAATAAGAAATTAGCCAAATTACACAGAACACAGCAATTTCTCTTGGCCTCATATCTATCATCATCAATGTCACTGCAAAAAACATTCCATTAAGAATTAGATACAGTTGCTCCTGAAACTTTGTTTTTTCGTCTACCTCAGGATTCTTCCTCTGCCAGTAAAATTTGTACCCTTGCCAGCACACTTCCATAACAATCAAACTAGTCGCTAGCCACCAGGGTAAAAATCCCCAAATTATGGTCAATAGTCCCATTATTAATGTTAGCAGAATTACCTTTAGCATTAAAACTAAATTAATTTCCCTTGATCTCATCAATTGATCCTCCATTTTATTTTTTTGAAAAGAGCCATCACAAGAAGCTATATTATATCCTATCAATCAGTTTTTTTCAAGTCTCAAATCACTCTTAGTCTCATTTGAGCGCCAGCAGTCCGCAAACTTAAATCCTCCAGCCCCTAAATCCGCAAACGAAAAGCAACACTTAAAACACCCTCCAGAATACACTTATAGGCCACTAAAATACCCTAAAATCGCCCGATTTTTCCTGCCCGCTACCCCCCTAGCGCTCAAAAATAATCACCCTACATCTTGCTCCTTCTGATTTCTACAACAATATTACACCTCCCCCCCCCAAATTGACCTACTTTGACCGATTGCACAATTTGCCAATTTATGCTAATATACTCATATGTCTCCGGAACAATTAGGCTACATACCACCAGAAGCAGATTTTAAGGCTCCCAAAGCCCCCGATTTTGCCGGCGCCATTAACACCCAAGATGCCCTCTCCAACTCTATTCGCACCACTCTTAATCCCGAAACTGCGGAAACCTCAGAAACCACAAGTCCCATAGATTCTCCAGAATCCCTCGTGGACTCCCCAGACACCGTAGACTTCGTTCCCTCTCCCAGTTTAGAAACCCTAGAAAAAACCAAAGAAAAAGCTCCAGTAGAAGCTCCAGAAGAAAATCAGCAACCCCCCTTTGAAACCCCAGAAACTGATCAGCTCGATCCGTCCCCAGAAACCAATCAATTCGCAGAATCCGTGCAAACACCAGAAGAAGCTCCAGAAGAACCCCCCGAAACTCCACAGTCCGAATTTGACCAAAAACTTGCCTTGCGCCATGCCTCTCTCAAAACCATTCAGCTAGTTGGTAAACTCAAACCTATGAATAAAGAAATCCGCCTTATTCTCCAGCGTCAGAAAAAATCCAAAGTAGCCTTAGAAATCAATTAGCTATGCCCAAAACTCTCAATTACAATCAACTCGCCAAACAAAAGGAATTGGAAAATCGCCTAGCAGACCTTGGTCAAGCTCGTCAACAACTCATCAGCGAACTCACCGACTTAAACCCCAGTTTCTCTCTCCCTGCCGCCCTCCCCAGCTCCGATAATCAAGCCGAACTTTTTGACCAAGAACTCAAATACCTCAATCAAGTTCAGCAAGACACCCTAGATTTTCTAGACACCCAAGAAATCACCGACATCCTAGAGCAAGCCCGCGAAGGCAGTCGCTTTATTGCCCTGGAGCGCCGTCTGGCCGCCGATCCCGCTTGGCTCAAAACCCAAGACCTCTCTCAAATCCAAAACGAACAAGTCCATTATCAGCGCCAGGTTTTGGAAACTTTTGACTATTTGCTCAAATACTTTGCTCAATTCTCCGACAATCTCCAAGTCACCCTTCCTCAGGCTGCCGAGCGCTTTTACAATCAAGTTGTAGCCGATTTTGCCAGTGAATTTGCCACTCTCCTTCAGTCCGCCACCTCCTTGCGCACCCAAATTGACCAAGAAAACAAGCTTTTGCAAAAAACCCAACATCAACTCCAGCGTCATCTGCGCAATCTAGAAGAAAAAATTGACCACAAACTCGCCTCTACCTCTACCGATTTTACCGGTGTTCTTCTGAAAAACCAGGACTATCAGACTCTACTTAGTCAGGCCAAAGTCTCGCGCGCCCTCATCAACTCTCTGCTTAATGAAATTAATCTGATTATCAATCAGGGCCTTTCCTTTCTCACCCAAAACCAAGCTCTTTTAGAATCTATTTTGGGTCAAAACAAAGTCACTCGGCAAATGCTCGACTTTTTCACCCAGCCTCATTTAGATTTTGACAAAGACACCTGGTTTGCTCAGGTAGACAACCGCCTCTCTAGTTTTGATACCCAAGTTATGGCTGTCTTGCGCCAAGAAATTGAAAAACATTTGGCCGACCGCCCCGACCAAAATCAATTAGACAAACTCCGCGCCGCTATCGAAGAAATTATTCAATTTCAGGAATATTTGGGTCAAATCTTTGCCGATTCGCTGCACGTTCTCACTAGCAATTTAGCCGATTTAGAGCAAAAACGCTCTTGGTATGGTCAAATTGTCTTAGCTCACCTTAGTAATTAAATTCTATTTTTTTCTTCACCAACTCTGGTGCTACGCAGTAATCTCAATCAATTCTGGGCAATTTTCACCAATTGTGAAAATTGCCCCCCAAAAACGCTTGACAATAACCCAACCTCATTATATAATCACAATTCTTAACAACCAGACAGACATAAATCGCTTTAAACAAACGCCTACGGCCTTTGCTGCTGGCGTCTTTTTATCGGCGATTTTCTCTCTGTGCGTTTGGATCTTTGACAATTTAAAACAAACTGGCTTCTATTCACGACAAGAATAGAAGCATCTGAAATAAATATGATAACAAGATGACGTTTTTAAAATTAACGACACTGTTAGCCTATTTATTTTAGGACAGCAGTAATCCGTTAATTTTTTAATTAATAGTTGAGTAATAAGTCAAACTCAACGATCTTAATGAACTTAAATTTGCTTGTTTACAAGCATTTTGAACTTTTTTTTGAGAGTTTGATCCTAGCTCAGGATGAACGCTGGCGGTGCGCCTTAAGCATGCAAGTCGAACGAGCATAGCAATATGTTAGTGGCAGACGGGTGAGTAATATATAGGAATCTACCTCAAAGTGGGGAATAACTCGGCGAAAGTCGAGCTAATACCGCATGTGATAGAAATATTAAAGCAGCAATGCGCTTTGAGAGGAGCCTATACACTATCAGTTAGTTGGTGGGGTAATAGCCTACCAAGACGATGACGGTTAGCCGATGTGAGAGCATGATCGGCCACAAGGTTACTGAGACACGGAACCTACACCTACGGGTGGCAGCAACTGGGAATCTTGCGCAATGGACGAAAGTCTGACGCAGCGACACCGCGTGAGGGATGACGGCCTTCGGGTTGTAAACCTCTGTGGCGAGGGAAGAATAAGACTGTACCTCGCTAGAAAGCACCAGCAAACTACGTGCCAGAAGCTTCGGTAATACGTAGGGTGCAAGCGTTATCCGGATTTATTGGGCGTAAAGCGTCTGTAGGTCTTTTTGTCAGTCTCTTGTCTAAGCCCGCAGCTCAACTGCGGAAAGGCAGGGGAAACTACAAGAATAGAATATGTTTGAGGAGTTTGGAATTCTTGGTGGAGGGGTGAAATCCATAGATATCAAGAGGAACACCATATGCGAAGGCAGGACTCTGGAACATTATTGACACTGAGAGACGAAAGCTTGGGTAGCAAACGGGATTAGAGACCCCGGTAGTCCAAGCCGTAAACGATCCTTGCTAGCTGCCTCGCTTCTCGAGTTTTTTACCTTTTTGGGTAGAGAATTGGGGAAACGGGGTGGCGTAAGCTAACGCGTTAAGCAAGGCGCCTGGGGAGTACGGCCGCAAGGCTAAAACTAAAAGGAATTGACGGGGGAGCTCACAACCGGTGGAGCATGTGGTTTAATTCGATACGAAGCGAAAAACCTTACCCAGGTTTGAAATGTACTTGCACGGTCCATGAAAGTGGATTTTCTTCGAGAGTAGTACACAGGTGATGCATGGCTGTCGTCAGCTCGTGTCGTGAGGCGTCCGCTTAAGTGCGGTAACGAGCGCAACCCTTGTTGTGTGTTACATTTTTCACACAAGACTGCCCCAAACCAGGGCGCTTAAAACAAAATCACTTCTGATTTTGCTTTTGAGCTTCGCGGTTTGGGGAGGAAGGAGAGGACGACGTCAAGTCAGCACGTCCCTTATATCTGGGGCTACACACATCCTACAATGGTGATCACAACGGGTCGCGACGGGGTAACCCTGAGCTAATCCTTATAAAAGTCATCTCAATTCGGATTGAGGGCTGCAATTCGCCCTCATGAAGCCGGAATCGGTAGTAATCGCAAATCAGCAGGTTGCGGTGAATACGTTCTCGCTCCTTGTACACACTGCCCATCAAGCCAGCAAAGTTAGCAACGCCCGAAGCGGGTGACCTTAACCAGCAATGGAGAGGCTCCACTACGGCGAGGTTGATGATGAGGACTAAGTTGTAACAAGGTATCTGTACTGGAAGGTGCAGATGGATCACCTCCTTTCTAAGGAGAAGGGTTTGGAGTTTCACGACCTCCTTTTCCCACGTCTGAGTAATCGGCGTGAAAATAACCATTCAAATCTCGAGACCTTCGTGTCCGAGTCGGCTTCTTGTTATCATATTTGTTTCAGATGCACAGCTTTTGTTTTAGATTGTAGAAATGAGCACTATCCCCCCCGATAGTGCTCTTTTCTGTTTTAGCCGCTTTTTTCTCAATTTTGCCCTCATTTTTCCCCAAAACTAGGTTATAATAACTATGCTTAAACTTTAGCGTAGTCCTCGCCACCTTAATGGCGGGGACAGACGCCTCATTTTGGAGGGTGAAATAGCAACCCGCATGGTGATTAGCTTCCTTCCAAAATGGAATGATACGCTAAAGTTTAAGCAACTTACTCACCCCGGGTTGCTTTTTGATTTCCCACCTGAGTAAAAATTGCAGTTTTGCTGCAGTTGAATATTATTGGCATTACGCTATAATGGATTAATCTTAAATTCATTTAGGCGGAGGAAATTTGCCCTTGAGTATTCTAATCACGATTTAAGCATCGTTCTTAGTAATAAATCCCCTCAAGGGCAAATTTCCTCCACTTCCCCAGCTTACAATTTTTCAAAAAAAGGCGCTGGGATTTTTGTTTCACCACAAAAATCCCAGCGCCAGTTCTCAACCAAATTAATCCAGCTCTTCCGGTTTTTCTTTCCAAACCTTGTTCAAAACTACTCCAGCTAATGCCGCCAAGGTTAATCCAGAAATACTCACCCCAGCAATCACAATTGTTCCCGCAGGCACAAATCCAAAGACCAGCATCGTGGAAACAATGGCAATATTGCGTGCTTTAGATAAATTTACTCCTTTATCTATCATTGTCCGCAAGCCTGTTGCTGCAATTGAGCCAAAAACAATCATGCTAATGCCACCAATCACCGGTCCAGGAATTGTTTGCAAAATTGCCACAAACTTACCACAAAAACCCAGGACAATCGCAAAACCAGCAGCAATTCGGAAGGTCCAAGGATCATAGTTTTTAGTCAGCACCATTGCTCCAGTTCCTTCAGAATAGGTTGTATTAGCAATCCCACAAAAACCTCCCCCAGCAATAGTAGCCAGACCATCGCCCAAAATTGTCCAAAACAGCCCAATTCTTTTGAAAATATTATTACCTGTTACATCGCTAACCGCCTGAATGTCAGCAATATGTTCTACGAATGTCACCGATGCCAGCGGAGCAACCATAATTATCGCTCCCCAGTCCAGTCTGGGTGCAGTCACCTGCGGCAAATTAAGCCACTCTGCCGCCACTATTGAGTCAATATTAACCATTCCCATCAGCACTGCTAGTATATAACCTACCGGCAGAGCAATCAAAATTGGAATCGCTTTGACCATTTTCTTGCCTTTTGCCATTACTAGAAAAACTGTTAGCACAGTCACTCCCATTACCACCCAGTTTAGCACCGGGTCAATTTCTCCAATCGGCGCACTAACATTACCAATTGCCGAGGGAGCCAAAATCAGCCCAATCAAAATTATCATTGGTCCAGTTACCACTGGTGGAAAAAATTCCATGACTTTTTCTACTCCAATACCTTTGACAATAAAAGCAAAAAAGATATAAATTACCCCCGCAGCAATTACCCCACTCATCGCTCCATCCAAGCCATAGCTAGCAATTGCTGCTCCTACTGCCGGCAAAAAAGCAAAACTACTACCCAAATAAACCGGCACTTTTCCTCTGGTGCAAACATGGAAAATTAGCGTTCCTACTCCTGCACTTATTAATGCCAAGCCCACATTGATGCCTAATAAAAGCGGCACTAAAACTGTCGCTCCAAAACACATCATCAAATTCTGAAAACCAAGTACTGTTTTTTTACCCCAGCTACTTTTTTCCATCTGACTGACACTATTTTCTTTCATAAGTCTGTCCTCCTTCTTTTTTTTGATTAATTTGTTCCAGAACTTTCCTGTATCTTCCTCACGCGCTATCCTTGCTCCTCCTTTCTTTTTGCGCAGTAAACAGGCGGTTGCTTTCGCAACCGCCTGCTATTCTATCATAAAAAAACTTCCAAA
>CAYJFT010000015.1:0-1390 GCA_964369765.1 uncultured Pseudomonadales bacterium
CGTTAAGGATCGAGGTGAAACGCTCGTCACTCTGGCGGTAGATGTGCGTGAGCTCAATATTTATAAATTGAGACTTTTGGTAGGCCCTCGACGAGAAGAAGTATGGGGTTTGGTAGCTGTCACGCAGCAGCTCCCAATCCTCGTCACGACAGACGGGCGAGAGCTGTTGTACGTCACCAATAAGCAGTAGTTGTACGCCGCCAAATGGGCGCGAGGAGCCTCGAACGCGGCGCAGCACATCATCCACCCCATCCAGAAGATCGGCGCGCACCATGCTTATCTCATCGATAATGAGTAGCTCGATGGAGCGAATCATCTGTCGCTTTGCCTTGCTAATGCGCTGAAACTTATTGCGTGCTGCCTGGAAGTAGTCGGTGTCGAGAAGGTAGGGGGTGAAGGGGAGCATAAAGAGCGAGTGGAGCGTGACGCCCCCAGCGTTGAGTGCTGCGACCCCCGTAGGTGCTGCGACAACTGTGCTCTTTGCCACCTGTGACACGATATTGCGTAGGAAAGTAGTCTTGCCACTCCCCGCCTTGCCCGTTAAAAAGATGTTCTCGCCCGTGTTGCATATAAATTCACGAGCGAGCTCCATTTTTTCGTTTATCGGTTGCTCCATTTTTTATCTTTTACCTGCGAAGGTAGTAAAAAAGATCCTAAAAATGTAAGGACTTAGCATATTTTTGTATCTTTGCGTCGGAGATTGGTTTTTACACCTCTGTGTAGAGTAAATTTTTAAAAAAATAGAAAGATGAAAAAACTTACAATGATGATGCTAATGCTCTGTGTATTAGCGGTATCGTGTACGAAAGAGTATGACGATACAGAGCTGCGAGGACGAATTGAGAGCCTCGAAGAGTGGCAGGAGAGTGTGAACTCCGATATTGCGACCCTCAAGGCTCTGATTGCCAATTTGGAGGCGAAAGATTATGTTGATAGCGTTGAGCCCCTTGCAGATGGATCGGGCTATGTGATCAACTTTGTGAAGAGCGGCGCTGTGACGATTAAGCATGGCGAGAGTGGTGAGAGTGGTAGCACTCCCGTTATTAGCGCTAAGCAGCACACCGATGGTAAGTACTACTGGACAGTGGATGGTGAATTTATGACTGATGCCGAGAGTGGCGATATGATGCCTGTGACTGGCGAAAAGGGAGATGCTGGTAAAGATGCTATCTCGCCGATGATTCGTATCTTCTTTCTCCACATAAAATTTCTCCATCCCCGCCTCTTCTCTGCTCAAGCCCTTCTCTAGACCATGGTGTAAGCGTCTGTTTTCCGCCACTTTATTCTCTACCAACAACCAAACCAGCGTCCCTTTTGGCACCTTTAAAACCGTCCCTGTACCCTTTTTGCCGATTTGCTCCGCCTTGCCCCCCAGTGCTCCATCCTCGGC
>CAYJFT010000015.1:1400-17379 GCA_964369765.1 uncultured Pseudomonadales bacterium
ATCCACTTCCAACCAGATATCTCCTCCTGCCCCCCCATCCCCCCCATTAGGCCCCCCTTTTAAAACTCTTTTATTCCGAAAAAAAGATACTCTGCCATTGCCACCATCCCCTGCCTTAATATAGAGCTGAATTAAATCTAACATTTTTTACCTTTTACCTTAGATAATCCAAAGGATTAAGCAATACACTATCTCTGCGAATCTCAAAATGCAAATGCCGGCCAGTAGACCTGCCTGTGCTCCCCATTATTCCCAATACATCACCTTTATTAACAGTTTGTCCTGCCACTACCTGCAAAGAAGCCAAATGCGCATAAAGCGTCACTGTTCCATTGCCATGATCTATCACTACTCTATTACCATAGCCAGATGAATCCCAACCAGAAGCTGTAACTGTCCCACTGTCTGCCGCCAAAATTGCTCCGCTTCCAGCAATATCAATTGCCTTATGATAAAAATAGTATCCCTGAGAAATCGACCCCGACGCTGGCCAAACAAAACCTCCGGTAGCACTAACTGCTCCAGCATTTGGTGTCAAAGTGTTTGCATAAGTTGCCGTAGGTGTTATCACGGTAGCTTTTTCAACTCCTCCTGGCACCATCAAATATTGCCCCACCGCCAATTCAAAAGTTTCATTATTAGCAAAATCATTAAAAGGGAAATCCACAATTGCCTGCACTTGCGCATCTTGCAGACCATATTCTTCTCCCACACTCTCTACTGTCTCTCCTTTTGCTACCTTGTGTCGCACTCCATCAATGGGTAGAATTTGCAATTCTTGTCCAACCTCCAAGTCATCATCTTCATCCAAATCATTTTCCCAAATAATTGTCTCTTGTTGCAAACCATACTGTTCAGCCACGCTGACTATAGTTTCTCCTTCTTTGACAATATGAGTGGTTACTTCTCCACCTCGCATTTGCCGCACTTCTTCTGCCTGAATAGTATAAAAACTCACTTCTTCAGCACTCACCGCCCCCAATACATTCTGATTTTCTCCCCCAAAGTCTCCTCTACTTTGATTATAAACCACCGGTGCCAAAATCACCACCGCAAACATGGTTGCCATTGTACCCAAATGTAAAATTGGCTGAGCATATTTACCTCTTTTTCGATACAAGCCATTGACTACCACATCTTTCCCTTTTTCAAAAAATGAAAAGGGCGCATATATTCTATTTTTTAAATAACGATGCCAAAAACTTAAATAGTCACCAAAATCACTACCCAAACTTTCAGAGTTGCGCCGTTTTAATTGCTGTTTTCTTGTTTTATGTTTCATCATTCTCTCCTCCTATTATACCCCCAAATTTCCTTTATTTTCGCAATCCCGCCAAAAACTCCTTATTACTTTTGCTTTTTTTCATCTGCTCAATCAAAGTTGTTGTTCGCTCATCTTTATCCAAGGTATCCAACATTCTCTGCAAAGTCATTACTGCCTGATAAGTCATAGAGTCAATTAATAAATCATCTCTGCGAGTACCCGATTTTTGCACCTCAATCGCTGGATAAATTCTCCGCTCGGCCAATCTCCTATCCAAGTGAATTTCCTGATTACCCGTGCCCTTAAACTCTTCATAAACCAGGTCATCCATTCGTGAACCTGTGTCTACCAAAGCCGTTCCCACAATCGTTAGCGAACCAGCAACTTCAAAATTTCTTGCTGCCCCAAAAAACTTTTTAGGAGGAAACAAAGCTGCTGGATCAAAACCACCAGACAAAGTTCTCCCCGAAGTTGGAATTGACAAATTATATGCCCGCGCCAAACGGGTAATTGAATCAAGCAAAATTACCACATCTCTCCCCTGCTCCACCAGCCTTTTTGCCCGCTCCAAGGCCAATTCTGCCACCTTGCACTGAGTTGTAGCCGCTTCGTCAAAATTACTTGCTGCCACCTCACCTTTACCTTTGGTAATTTTCTCTATATGACGGCGCATATCCGTCACCTCTTCTGGTCTCTCTCCAATTAAAACCGCCATCAAATGAATTTCTGGATAATTCCCCGCCACACCAGTGCTAATCTCTTTCAAAAAAGTGGTTTTGCCTGCTTTAGGCGGCGAAACAATTAAACTTCTTTGTCCTTTGCCAATTGGCGCGATTAAATCCACAATTCTAGTTGAAAAAGGCTCTTTACTTGTTTCCAATTTTATCTGCTCATCTGGATAAACCGGGGTCAAACGATGAAATTTCACTTGCTGTCGTTTTAGCCAGGCTTCACTCTCCATGCCATTGATTTTTTCCAAAGCAGCCAAGCTCCAATAACGATCATTTTCTTTTCCTTCTCTAGCCACTCCCTCTAATACATCACCTGCCTGCAACTTATAACGCCTAATCATATTTGCCGCCACAAAAACATCCTCTTCATCCTCTGCATAATGCACCCTGGCAATTCCCATATTATCCCGGACCATTTCTAATATTCCCCTCATTGGTCTGGTTTTTTTTTCAATCATTATTTTTTTCTCGGGATTTACCCGATTGCTATGCAAATTTGGCAAATTTACCCCATTGCCTTTCACAATTCTTTTTATATTTGGCGCGGCGGTGGTCATACTTTTCCCCTCACTAAGCTTACTCACTAAATCCGCCGCCCCACCCCCCTGCGCACTTACTACTACCTCTTTAGTCTCTGTTGCCACTTGTTTTGGCTGTGTATCTGTCATTCTTACCTTTCTTGTCAGATATTTTTTCAAAAAAAATTTTTGGAAATAATTTACTTCCCCCAAAATTGACTATATCCCGTCAACAACAACTATTATAGCAGTTTTATTCCAGATTGTCAACCGCCACCAAATCGGCATAAACAAACAATCGCAAATCACTATCCCACCAAAAAACACAAGTGTAAAGCACTAAGTCTGCCCCCAAATCCTCTATTTTTACATCCTTAGTAATTGTCTCTACTTTGTAAGTCCATTTTTTTTGATCATCTATAATTTCTATCACCTCCCCCACCCCCACCTTGTCCAAATCTTGAAAAGACTCCGTCCTCTCATTGCTTGGCAACCAGCTATTAAAATGATGTCCGGCAATAATTACCATATTTTCTTGACTACCATAATCACGATTTCCCGGATATGCATAAACTCCTTCTTCCAAAAGTGCCTCCACTTCTTTTTCTTCACTAATTGACTCATTAGTAAAAATTTCTGCTGCTATGTCCACCGAATCAATCTCTATCCATTGACCAGACTGCAAATTCAAATCGTACTCTGGTTTAATTATTTCCTTTATTTCTTTTTGGCCAGCAATTTTATTTTCTGGAATTTGCGCCAAAACAATCCCTTCTCCAGTTTCCGCATCCACCTCTCTTGCAACTCCATCCTCAATCATCCCCGCCATCAACTGAGGAAAAAAATACATTACTCCAGAAGGCAAAAAGTAAAAAAGCAGCACAAATATTCCCAATGCCACACTGCAATTCATTGTTTGTTTCAATAATTTTTTACCCCAGCTAGCTTCTTTTTTTATTTCTGGCACTACAAACAGCTCAGGTTGAAAAAAGTTTTTTCTTACCCCGGGAAACTGCTTTTGCAAACAACTATAATCAAAATCAATATACCGAATTTTTCTCATTTAGCTTTATTCTACCATTTTTAATTCCAATTATCCATTCACAATTTGCCCCTAATTTTACAACTTAATCTTTAATTTCCTAAAAATTGACTACTTTTGTCCTATTTTTCACCAAAAAGAGAGAGTTTACAAATCAAAAAAAGGCGTTATGATATGCATATCGTTGAGCGATAGTTCAAATTTTCTTTGTCTGAACTCGCTCTCGAAAGGGGAAAAGCATTGTTATACGTGGTCTGTCCAGCGTTAACAATGCTTTTTTCATAAGAAAAAAAATTACTCCAAATTTATCCACTACTTTTCCCCTTTTTCCTAAAAACTCTCCAAGCAAAGCTGTTTAAGCAAAAAAACAAAAATTTAGTCAAGCATAGGTGTGGAAAAGAATA
Organism: uncultured Pseudomonadales bacterium; assembly: GCA_964369765.1. GTDB lineage: Bacteria > Patescibacteriota > Microgenomatia > UBA1400 > PJMF01 > JAUNST01. The sequence goes on from CAYJFT010000015.1 coordinate 5,360, forward strand.
TTATAAGCTCCATAGTTTTATCAACCCTGCAATATTATCGGACATCACATATTTTACAATAATTATTGTAGCCTGGTAAATACTCTTATAAATAAATATATAAAATATATTAGTATATTTTTGCCTGGTATCTTTTTTTTTACTCTCACATTTTTGTTCTTGACACTTCCTTAATTACTATTGTAAAATAACCCCCGTGTCTAAAAATACAAATCTTGCTAAAACCACTCAAGCGGCTTTAAATTCCATTAAGCCCACGATTTCTTCTACACCAAAAAATGGCCCCAGACTCTTAGACAATCTTCTTAACCAGGTCGAATCTACCTCATCAACCTCATCAACCCCATCCTCTTCCCCTCGCCCTCTGGGCTCCATAGATTCTCTTTTGACCAAAACTCTAGATTCTCAAGTTAATCCCCCCTTGCGCCCACTTAACAACCTGGTCAATACTGCCCCCTCCGGACAAACTCCTATTGCCGCAGATTCTGCGGAGAAAGTCAAAACCTCCTCAACTAGCTCCCTTTTTACCGCAAAATCCGCGGAGAAAAACAATTCCTCAACTTCTACCACTTCCACTGCCTTTCCCCAGGCTAAACAAAGCAAATCGGGCAATCCATCCCTCTTACGCAATCTCAGTTTTATTATTTTGGGCATTTTTGGCCTAGGTGCCCTAACTTTTGGCTTTAGTCAATTTATCGAAAATGCCAATATTAACTTTGCCGCCCAAGACCCCAGTGTTATCGAATCATCCCCAGTTACGCCCCCACAAATTCTTAGTTTCCAGGGACGTCTAAGTGACTTCAATTACCAGGCTGTCGACTCAGTTCTCTCCATGCGCTTTCAATTCTATAATAGTAGTGGTGGCAACACCCCACCGCCTATCGGCGGCGAACTCCTCTGGGACAGAAATCTTTGCTCTATTATTCCCAATAATCAAGGAGTTTTCTCGGTCAACCTAGGGGCTGGCGCAGGCCAGGGCAGCGACGATTTTAACTGTGGCGCCTCTCTGGGCAATGTTTTCACTCAAAACTCCAATCTCTGGCTCCAAATTACTGTCAATGATGAAATTCTTTTCCCCCGCCAGATGGTCAAAAGCGTCCCTTTTGCCCTTAACTCTGCTACCCTCCAGGGCTTTAGTGCTAGCCAAAGCGCCACTGCCAACACCATTCCGGTTTTGGATGAAAATGGTAATCTCAATTTCAATACCACCACTACTACCATTATTAATACCGGTGCCCTCAATCTTACCTCTATCACAGAAGATATTTATTTCCTCCCTGGTGGTGGCGATGTTTTTGTTGGCTCTGCTACCCAAGAAGCCAATCTTAATGTCACTGGCGATCTCAATCTTGCCAATGATTTAATTTTCTCTGACACCCAAGACAATTCCGCTTCCCTATCTTATGAAAATGGCGATCTTATTTTCCGCACTCAAACAGGCCAAAATTTAGCTACCCAAGAATTTGCTTTTAATCAAACCGACAACAACACCAATCAATTTGCTTTTGAAAACACTGGTTTTAATTTTAACTTCCTCAATGGTCCCGACCTTACTGGTCTCACCGTTACCGACGATGGTGAAAAAACCGGTGCTCTTCAAGTCCTCCCCAGCCCCACCAACACTCTCTCTATCGGCGTTCTCTCCCAAGAAGACGGCAATCTTAACTCTGGCACCTATCAATATGCTTATTCTTTTGTCACTGCTAGCGGCGAGGAAACCTCACTTAGCGACGCCGCCACCATTCAAACCGATTTAGCTAATAAGCAATTCTTAATTTCCGGCATAAACACTTATGACCTTAATAATGTTGTTGCTCGCAAAATTTACCGCACCACTTCTGGTGGCGATCAATATTATCATGTTTACACTATTCCCGACAACACCACCACTTCATTTATTGACAATCTTTCCGACAGTGACCTAATTGCCAAAAACCCCAACATCACTCTTAATCCCAGCACTTTTAGTTATAAAGTAGCCTTTCTTAGTGATAATACTCAAACCAATCCTTCCACCCAAAGTGTTCAAATTAGTCTCACTTCAGATAATCGTCAGGTTAAACTAGACAATATTCCTTTGGGCAATCAGGATACCTCCGCCCGCCTTATTTACCGCACTCTCGCTGGCGGCAATCAATACTATCTTTTAACCACTCTAGACGATAATAGCACCAGCGAATTTGTTGATACCGTCCCAGATTCCGAATTAGCCAAATTTGCCACCATGCCAGTTAGCGGTGGCATATTTGCCAATGACAACCTCGCGCTTCAACTCGACGCCAATGGCTCAATTATCACCAATGGCGACTTAATTGCCGCTGGCCGCATAGAAACCGGCCACAGCGACAATCAAGGCCTACAAATTCCCACCACTGCCGGTGTTCCCCAAGCCGTTATTGGCCAACAAGCTGGTGACTTAGTCTATGACACCCTTAGTCAAACTGTTTATGTCTACTCTGGTGACCAATTCATCCCCCTGGGTCAAAACAGCACCTCCTCTGATTCCAGCAACTGCGCCAATGACAATTGTCGCCTCAGTCTAGACCCAGAATATCCCAGCGCCGTCCTCACTGCCACCAATTCCAATAGCTTGGGCAGTGTCAATAGTGGCTATGACTTAATCAACAATCAATATCGCTTTAATTATTATCAATGGAGCTCTACTCAAACTACTGGCACCGACGGCCTACAAATCAATCTTAATTTAATTGTTCCCGGTAATTTCTCTAGCTGGAATGATCAATCTGCTCTCACTCTAGACTTCCTTACCTCTAGCACTCTTACCGATGACAACTCCCTTTCTATGACTGTTTACAAAAATGGCAGCACTGCCCAAGCCGTCAGTTCCACTGTTGCCGGCTCCACCGCCAATCAATGGAATAGTGCTGCTCTAGGCACTCAACCACTTACTCTTACCGCCACCGACCTTGCACCCCTTAATGTCAACCCAGGCGATCTCCTCACCATTCAACTCAATCTAGCCAGCAAAGACAATCAGTATGTCCGAGTTAGCCAACTCAATCTCAACTATCAGGGCGATAATAGTAATCTCAACTCTCTCTGGTCAGAAGTTGCTGGCGCCATTTTCCCCACCAATCTCACCAATGATGTTCTCTTTGGTGGCGATTCTACCGCTAGTGCCAAGGCCGGTTTCCTCAACCTAGGCAATTTTGGCACTCCCACCTTTTATCTCCAGGGTAATATTTTCCTTGACAGTCTCCTGAAAGAAAACTTCCTTGACGTTGCCTATGGCAATAGCTTTGGCATCCGCACCCTAGACTCCAACAATCAGGCCCAAGAAAGAGTTACTCTTACCCCAGAAGGCAATCTTGGTGTCAATGTTGCTACCCCAGAAGCCCAATTAGATATTGGCGGATCTCTGCGCCTCTCCCCCATTACCACTACCGTTGCTGGACCATGTTCCAATGAAAATGCCGGTTCTATCTATTATAATAACCAAGATTGGCAACTATATGTTTGTACTTCTACAGATGGCAACACTTTTGACTGGCAACTTCTCTAAAAATTCTCCCCCTCGCCAATCAAGTCCAATCAACTTAATAAGACTATGAATAATACTCATCAACTATTAGAAATCCGCACTGGTCGCGATAGCAAAAAAGGCGCCCAGAGTATGATGGAATTCTTTTCTGCCCTACCCACATTGCGTGATGGTCTTTTTTTCAAGCTTTTTCGCCAAAATGAAACTCTTAGCTTTGAAATTGTTCTGGAAAACCAAAATGTCACCTTTTTTCTTGCTGTCCCAGAACGCCTAGTTGGCTATTTAAAAAGCCTAGTTGGTGCCCATTACCCAGAAGCCACCATCAAAAATGCCTTAGATGGCGACTACCTACGCTTTTACGACAAAAAAAACCCTCACTCCTATGCTAGCCATCAACTTCACTTTTTGGCCACTCCTGTCAAGCTCCATTTTAGCCAATGTCTCCCTCTCAAAGATTTTCGCGAATTTGGCGACACTGATTCCCTCTCTTCCCTTCTTTCCCGTCTTTCTCAGGCTAGTCCCAAACAAAGAGCTGTCCTTCAATTCCTTGTCACTCCAGGCCTCGAACTTTGGAAAGGCAAATGTCTGGCCAACTCCTCCCCCACCCCCCCCACCCTCTCAGAAACTAGCGCTCTCCAACAAGGACTGATAAGCAACAAAGTTAAAGAAAAAACCCTTCTTGTCAATATAAATTTAGGTGTTATCACAGAAAATGCCGATGAATCAAGCCTTTTTCTTAGCAGCATTATTGACATTCTTAATGTCACCAAAAAAGAAGCCGGCAATTATTTCCGCCGCGCTTCTTTTACTCCCCCCTATTTTCTCCGCCACTTTTTCTCTCGTCAACAGCAATCACTCAATTCTTTTCACCTTAGTGTCTTTGAATTAGCCACCCTTTATCACTTCCCCAATGAAATTCTCTCTACCATTCCCAATCTCTCTTGGGGAAAAAACCTCTTAGGCGAGCCCCCAGAAAATCTTCCCATCGTTGCTCGTGATCACGACGCCGATCACAAAAAAAGCGTCAATGTCTTTGCCGAGGCTCTTTATAAAAATGAAATCCAACGCTATGGTATCAAACGCACTGATCGACGCCGTCATATGTATGTCATTGGTAAAACTGGCACTGGCAAATCTACTCTCTTGGCTAATATGGCCATCAATGATTTGCGCAATAATGAAGGCCTCTGCTTTATTGACCCCCATGGGGACGCCATCGATATTTTATTAGACTACATTCCCGCCAGCCGTATCAATGATGTTATTTATTTTAACCCAGCAGACGGCGAACGCACTGTTAAAATCAATCTTTTTGAAGGCCGTAATATTGAACACCGTGAATTAATTGCCTCTGGAATTGTCTCTATTTTTCACAAACTTTATGAGTATTCCTGGGGCCCTCGCTTAGAACATTTCCTCCGTAATGCCCTTCTTACCCTCTTGCAGATGGAAAACGCCAAACTTTCCGACATTATCGAGCTTTTCACCGACAAAAAATTCCGCAAAAAAGTCTTAGATCAACTCCAAGACCCCGTACTTCGCTCTTTTTGGGAAGGCGAATTTGAACCCCTCCAAGACCGGCTCAAAAACGAAGCCGTGGCCCCAATTCTTAATAAAGTTGGTCAATTTGTCTCTTCTCCTCTGGTGCGCAATGTTGTCAATGCCGACAAAAGCTCTTTTTCTATTGAACAAATTATGGACGAAGGCAAAATCCTCTTAGTCAATCTCTCCCAAGGTGCTCTAGGCGAAGACAATGCCACTCTCCTAGGTGCTATGCTTATCACCAAAATCCAATTAGCCGCTATGGGTCGGGTTAATATCCCCGAGGAACAGCGTCGTGATTTTTACCTTTATGTAGACGAGTTTCAAAACTTTGCCACCAGTTCCTTTAATAAAATCCTCTCCGAAGCTCGCAAATACCGTCTAGACTTGGTTTTAGCCAATCAATACATTGCTCAAATCCCCGAGGATGTCCAAAAAGCCATTTTTGGCAACTGTGGCAGCATGATTAGCTTTGTCATGGGCAGCGAAGATGCTCAGGTTTTCTCCAAAGAATACGGTGATAAATACTCTTTTGACGATTTAGTTTCCCTCAATCGCCATCAAATCATCAATCGCCTCTCCATTGACAATATTCTCTCTCAGCCTTTTCCTGCTTCTACTCTCCCTCTGGCCAAAAGCAGCAATCAAAACCGCGACAAAGTTATTCGCGTTAGCCGTGAACGCTACGCCACCAAACGCGATAATTAATCCCATAAAAAAAGCTTTTCCAGAAAAAACCCCAATCTCCCAGACTGGGATTTTTTAACGCAAGTCATGCAAAAAATATCAAATTGCTCTTACCAGCGCCAATCTTTTAACAAATCCTTAATATTTTTATGACTTTTATGTGAATAAATCTCCTCATAGCCCAATCGCTTTACCTCTTTTACCCGCCGCTCATATGCACTTACTGCTCGAATTTCCCCCATTAATCCCAATTCACCAATAAATACTGCCTTGGCCGGCAAGGCCTTATCCTTTAATGAGGAAATAATTGCCATCGCCAAACCCAAGTCTATACCAGTTTCTTTAATCTGCATTCCTCCTACTACACTCAAGAAAATATCATTCATTCCTAGGGGCAAACCACAATGCTTTTGCAAAATTGCCGCCAAAACTTGCACTCTAGACAAATCCACCCCTCGCCCCACCCGCCTGGGCATCGCCAATTGTGTTGTCACCACCAGGGCTTGAACCTCGGTCAGAAGTGGTCTGGTGCCCTCCATCAAACACACCACCCCGCTCCCCGGCACCATTGTTTGAGCATCTTGCAAAAAATAGGCACTAGGATTTTTAACCTCACTCATTCCCCCTTCTTTCATTTGGAAAACTCCTATTTCATCATTGGCCCCAAAACGGTTTTTTAGCGTCCGTAAAAATCGCAGGTCTCCACCCCGCTCGCCCGTTAGTTCAAAAATACCATCGACCACATGTTCCAAAACTTTTGGTCCCGCCAGCTCACCCTCTTTTGTCACATGGCCCACCAAAAATGTTGGAATATTGTGCTCTTTTGCCAAACGGGTCAAGCTTTCACTAACCATTTTTACCTGCCCCAAACTTCCTGCTGGGCCCGAAAGTTCACCCGATTTTACCGTCTGCACCGAATCTACAATTAACAAGCCCGGTCTCTTTTCCGCAATAATTGCCATAATTTCTTCTAGCACGGTTGTTGTTACATACTCTAGGTTCATATTTCCCGCAAGTTCACAATTATTACTCAATCGCTCCAATCGCAAATTTATCTGACCCGGACTCTCCTCTCCGCAAACATACAATACCAGAGGTAAGTCAGTCATTTTCCCCTCATCCCCCATATCATTCACAGACTCTCTACCCTTTGTATCGGCAATTTTTTGCCCTTTTTGTTCATTATTACTTTCACCGCGTTTTTTACGGGAATTAATTTCACTCATTTTGGTCTTTTGCCACGCAATTACCACCTGCGTCAATAAAGTAGACTTACCAATTCCCGGCTGTCCACCCAAGAGCACCACACTACCCGTTACCATCCCCTGTTTGCCCCGCTCATCTGTGCCCAAACAACGGTCCAATTCCTCAATTCCTAGCGAAAAACGCTCAAATGACCCCTTTAATTGACTCACTTGACTAATAGAAACCACAAATTTGTCCATTAATTGCCCAGTATTTACTTGACTAGCTCTTCCCTTTTCCAGGCTAACAATTTCTTCGGCCAAACTATTCCACTCACCGCACCCTTCGCAGCGTCCTTGCCATTTACTATAGCTTTTACCACAATTTTGACAAACAAAAAGATTTTTACTTGTTTTCATAATTTTTTCCTTTTCCAAAAACTAATTTTTCATCACCAACATAAATCAATTCTTTCTCACTGACTGCCCCTCGCAAAATTTCACTCGCCGAAATTTGCCTACTTTTTTTCACCAAGCCCAGCTCAATGCCTAATTTTTTTAATTCCTCAGCTTTTTTTCTCTCAAGTACGTCGCCTTTACTCACCCAAACCTTATTTACGCACAATTCCCGCAACACTTTTTCTCTACCCTTTTCTGTCCCAAAATCACCCGGCAAAATCAATACTTCTGCTCCCGCAAATAAATTTTTTACTCTTATCTGTCGCAAATTCTCTTGATAAAAAGGCTTTTTTTTACCTTTTAATTGTCTTACTCTCTCATCGGACTCTATACCAATCACCAATCTCCCTCCTTCACCCTCCCTTTTTAAGACCTCATTGATAAAATCCCTATGGCCAGTATGCAAAATGTCAAAGCAGCCACTCAAAAAGCTCACCCTTAATTTTCCCCCTTCATCTCCCCCACTCCTCTTTTTTATCTCGCTTTCATTTTTCACACCCTCTATTATAGCCCTTTTTTTTATTATTTCACAATTAACGCAAAAAGCTCGCTTTTGCTCATTTTTCCACTCCTCCACCCACTCACTCACCCGCTCAAAGCGTCTTTTTTTTGGATGAAAATAAATTTGTTTTTTTGTCACTACTTCCCGAGTTTTTTTTGGCCACATAAACAACCACTGTCCCCAACACCAAAAAACCTCACATAATTGTCCCCAACTCCTATTTTTAGACCCTTTTTCCTCATTTTCCTCTAGTTCATATTTCCGCAGATTTACCGCAAGCTCTTTCTCTCCCTCATTAAGCCTCTCATTAGTCCAAATTAACCTCTTTTCACCCCAATCCACTACCACCCCAGCACTACCCTCAAAATCGCCTGATTTCAAGCCTCTAGCGACCTCGCTCTCTTTCACCCCTTGCAGCCAATTATTTTTAATATCTCCCCAGTAATATTCTTTAACCCAAGCATTTTCTTTTCTCAAGCACCCCAAAATTCCCTCACAGCCCTTTTTCTCTCCCAGATTCTTCATCGTTTTTAATTGCAAAGCCCCATACAAATTCCGCTTTTCCTCTCTCACTAATAATTCCTCTTCATCCAAAAATAGATTCATGCACCAGGTATTTTTTACCCCTTTTCCCCCTCCTTCACCTTCTCCTCTAATCCTTTTTTGTCCTCTTTTCCCAGCCAAAATATAGCATTTTAATCTACTTTTGTATAAAGTATTTCTTTTAGTAATAATCAGCAAATCCAAATCATCACTTTCTTTTGCGTTGGCCATTGCCACCGAACCCGTCAGCGCCACCGCCAGCACCGTTTCTATCTTTAACAATTCACTGGCCGCCTCTATGGCCGCCAGCTTTTTTTCCCTCATCATTCGCTTTTTCTCTCTCCACTCCGCTCTCTCCTCTCCTCCATCCCCTTCTTTCCCAACCTTTCCTTGATTTGCCCACCCACCCCGCTCCCAATAAAAACCACCTTCTCCGTCTTTTTTCCACAATCCCACTTTCACCAACTCTTCCACTGCCCTTTCCAGTTCTCTCCCTAGTCCAAATCTACTTTCTTTGGCCCCATCCAGTCTTACTATTCTCTCCCTTAGCTCTTCCAACCTCAACCGCTGCCCAAAATACAAGGCACTATATAAAGATATCCAAATAGGACTATTTATATCAAAAAACATACAATATATTGTAATCGCAAAAAACTCATTTTCACTTTTGCTTTTGCTATTTTACTTTTATATCCGCCCCCACTTTTTTCTCGTTACAACCCTCACTCCACGCAATAACACTCACTCTTCCCCCTCCTCCCTCATCAGAGAACCCCTCTATTGTGTCATATTACCTGCGCCATTCAATTCAGCCTCCAAAACCGCCTCTACATCCTCATCACTAATAAAATAATAACCATATTCACTAGAGTCAGTAATGGTTGAGCGCACCAATTGTTCAGCCGCGCCCTCTATTCTATCGCTATTTTGCTTATTCTCCAGAGTTAAGTAATTAATTCTATCAATTAGCTCCATTTTATTCACCGCATTGACTGCCTCGTCAAAAGTCTTATCATTATAAGCAAAACCCACCGCCGTCATGGCATTTTCCAAATATGGCCCAGCATACGGATCACTTATTAATAAACTAGCCATCTCTACTCTAGGATATATTTCTCCATAAGGCCGGATTTCTTTGGCAGCATAATTCAATTTTTCCAAAACCTCTGGTGAACTCAAATAGGCCAGTAATTCCCAAGCCTCTTCAGATCTAGTACTATCAGCATTAACTCCTTCTACCCAATAAGTCGCCCATTCTACCGGTGAATCCAAATTAAGCTGTGGCACCGAGGCTACTCCAATATTTATTTCTGAATTTAATTTCATCACATCATAAATTACCCAAGAAGGGGCAAATATCATCGCCACCTCTCCATGAGCAAAAGCCTCTACCGAATTGGTCATTGTTTCATCCCAAACGCCACCCTCACCCTCATTATAATAACCAGTGTAAAAAGCCAAAACCTCACTCATTATTTCTACAGACCCATCATAATTAATCTCCATCTCTTCCCAATCCATCCCACTCTGACTGGCCAGCATTCCCACTATATCGGTTACAAAATCTACATTTTCTCCCAAACCCATTGCCGCTCCAGCTTGAATAATATTGCCAGCTGCATCATATTCTGTTAAAGCTCTGGCATTGACTGAAAACTGCCCCCAACTCTCTGGCAAAGTTAAACCAGCTGCCGCATACATATCCTGATTATAAAGCAAAGCCAAAGAATCATACATCAGCGGCATCCCTTTAATTTCTCCCTGCAAATCTGTCATTTGTTCACTTATCACCGGATAAAAACTCTCTTGATAGTCCTGGGCTGTCATTACCTGACTTGGCAATGCCGCCAATTCCTCATTTAAAAATGGTCGCCAAGAAGCATGATAACGAAAAATGTCTGGCCCATTATTACTCAAAATTGCGTTTTCCAATCTAGCCCGATAACCATTAATGTCTTGCTTCATATAATTGATATTTACCCCCGGATTAGCCATTTCATATTCACGCAAAACTTCTTCCAGCACCTCAGTTGGCTCCCATAGTCCCCAATAATCCAAAGTAATTACCTCTGGTTGTACCTCCAAAGCTTGCCGGTTTAACTCTTCTATTCTATTTTGATAGTAAAAATAGAACACTACGGCCCCAATTCCAGCCAAAATCAAAAGCCCAACCAAAATTATCCATAAAATTCTCTTATTAGAGCTTTTTTTCTTTACTACTCCTACCTTATAATTCAAAATTGACTTAGGCTGACCAACAGCCTCCTGATCTCCGACCACTTTTGTTTGCGATGAACTTGGTTTTAAAAGACTAGCCGAATTTGGCATACTGCTTTGCACCACTCCTCCAGGATCAGCTTCCTCTTGCACCTGAGCACTAGCACTGCTCCCCCCAGACACAACTTCAGCTTTCTGCAAAATCACTCCTTTATTTTTCGCAGCCTTACTCTCCATCATTTTTTCTCGCTCCACAAAATTATTCAGTCTACCACTCTCTGCTTTTATTTGATCATCAAAACCCACTTGACCAGGTTGCAAAGTCGCCACCATTCCACCAGTGGGCGAAGCTTGAAATTTTGGCGCTACCCCAGAGACTGGCACAGTATTATTTACCCCCTGTGTTGCACCTTGACTCATATTTACCTGTTGATTCTGTTTTGGATTGTTATTCATAAGATTTTATTTTATAATAGAAAAGACAAAAAGTCAAAACAAACTAATAAATTACTATGAAAATTAAAAAATTTATCACTCCGCCAGTTCTGATTACTCTAGGACTTTGTACTTTGGGCATTTTTATTGGTTTCCAAATTAGCACCTTTTATCACTCTCACTTTCTGCCTAATACTATTATTAATCAAATTGACATTAGTGGCCAGACTTACTCCCAGGCTCTCACTTCTCTCCAGGCTACTCAGCTTTCTCCCGCAGACAACCTTGCTCTTACTGTTGGCGACACCACTATTGCCTCTTCTAGTAGTCACCTTAGCCTCAGTTATGATTTTTCCACTTTATTAGATTCTCTGCTCGCCAGCCAGCAAGAGCAGCCATTTTTCCTCAATCTCTATTATGCAATTTTCCCCCACCCCCCCACCCCCCTTCTCGCTCCCGTTACTTTTGATCAGGCAGCACTTTTAAACATGCTTTCTTCTCTAGCCCGCCGTTTTGACCAGGAAGGTAAAAACGGCTATTTACAACTCCAAGAAAGCGGCGATCCAGACAGTTTAATTATTGAACCAGGCCAGGACTACTATCACCTCAACCAAGCCCAAGCCTACAATCATATTGTCACCACCCTCCCCACTTCACGCCAAATAAATCTTGACTACATTTACTACCCCCTTCAGTTTACCCCAGAACAAATCGCCACTCTAACCGATCAGGCTAATCTCTTAATTGACAAAGAAATTATCGCCACCTCGCCCCAAATTAACAATTTTAGCCTAGATTTAGACGACACCAAGCTCATTCCCTTTTTAGCCGCCACCAGTTCCACCCAGCTTCAGTTGCGACAAGAAATTGTTGATCAAATCACCCCCCAAGTAGACCGTCCTGCTATTGAACCTCAGCTTAGCATTGAAAATGGCCAGGTTGTCAGCTT
>CAYJFT010000016.1:0-301 GCA_964369765.1 uncultured Pseudomonadales bacterium
TGACGCAAAATCCCTTTCTCATCCGCGCCACCAAAAAGGTCTACTTCCATCCCCCCGCCCTCGCCCAACCCCCCGTGGCGGACAGCTAATTTCACCAGCGCGCGGGCAATCATTTTCTCTGACAAGGCAAACTCTAGCGATTCATAGGCCGGCTGCAGCTGGCCTTGAATCAAATTCGCCATCGCCCGCGCCTCTTCCCCCCGTGTCCCCCGCCCCCACGCGGCCCCACGGCCCCTGATTACGAAGGGCGGCCGCACCGGCCGGGACGGTTGGAATGTCTCGCGTAAATCGTTGGATTTGT
>CAYJFT010000016.1:311-2346 GCA_964369765.1 uncultured Pseudomonadales bacterium
CCCGCCACAACTCTGCCAAAAGCCCCGTCATTACCAATCGCGACGCCTCAGCCTCTATCTTTTCTAATTTCTCGCTTAATTCTTTGAATTTCATCCCTTCATTATAAACCAGACTTCCCTACTTTTGTTGGCAAAATTTCTGCTTTTCTATTTCTCAACTTACAAACCACCACCCCCTGTGTTACAATTACCCCACCAGAGCAAATTTCTTGCTCACGCTCTTTGAAAATACTTAAACAGGAGGCGTCAAAATGAAAAAGAAATCTTCTCACTCAAAACGCCTAGTTAGTCAGAGCGTTGCTGCCTGGACCTGGACTGACACTCTCGCTGAATCATGTCACTATGGTCGCGCGATTATTCTCATTCTCTTAATTGCTCTCATCAGTCTAGTCGTTTTCATCGGCTTAGGCTTTCACTGGCTATCCAGCAAATTCTGATTTTACTCGCCACCTATTTTCTCTCGCTACTAAATTTTATTCTATCTTGACTCTTAAGTATTTTTGAACCTGGGGGATTTTGGACCCGCGTCCAAAATCCCCCACTAATTTTTTTATCTCCTCTTCGCTTTCCTTGCTATAGCCAGCAAAATTATTAGCAAAAAGAAATAGAATAAAAGCAATTTCTCCCAATTATAATTTTGCCCCATTTTACCCCTTGACATTATCAAAACCTCAGTATATAATCTCAATTCTTGTTCTGAAAAAACCAATTACCCGTTCCCCCAAGGACAGAAGCGGGCCCTTAGCTCAGCTGGCTAGAGCGCTTCATTTGCAATGAAGAGGTCGAGGGTTCGAGTCCCTTAGGGTCCACAATCTAGTTGCAAAGGCTGCATCATCTAGCAAACAACAATTGTTTGTTAGTCATTCAGCTTTTACTTTACTGGTCCAGAGTAAATTATCTCCTAAGTTTATTTAGGAGTCTTTTTCTCCCCAGCAAAGCAAAAAATGATTGATTGGTTCTTTAAAAAGTGAAGCAAACATAAAATTAATTATTTTAGGTAATAATTAATTATCAAATATCAAATTCAATATATAAGTTTTAAGCAAACTTATAAACTAAGTAAAACACAAATTTTTAAATGTAAATAAAAAATTAACAAAATAAATCCCCTTTCTCCACAAACCCAATCTCAAATTTTGTTAGTTTTAGTATTTTTGTCATTTAGGCCAAAATATTTTAAGCATTCAACTAAGTTTAGTTAAACTACGTTATTATCATGTGAATTAATGCAGATAGCGGATGCCTTGGCTTGTTTGAACGAAGAAGGACGCTAAGAGCGCGAAAGTCGTCGGGAAGCTCTCAAAAAGCTACGATCCGACGGTGTCCGAATGGAGAAATCCAAGCACAGTAATATGTGCTTACTGTCCCACTTGTGGGGCGGGGATAACCCGGTGAACTGAAATATCTAAGTAACCGGAGGAAAAGAAATCGAATGAGATTCCCTGAGTAAGCGACGAGCGAAAAGGGAAGAGCCCAAACCTGATTTATCAGGGGTTGTAGGACCTTAACATTGAAGGTGAGATTATAGTAGAACAGTTTGGAATGACTGACCAAAGACAGTGAAAGTCTGGTATACGAAATTTTCTTATCATCATAAAGGATTCCTGAGTAGGTTGAGAGACGGCAAACTCTCTTCTGAAGCTGGGGTGACCACACTCCAAGGCTAAATATCAAACAAGACCGATAGTGAACGAGTACCGTAAGGGAAAGGTGAAAAGCAGGGTTGAAGACCCGTTGAAATAGTACCTGAAACTATCTGCTAACAATCAGACAAAGCCCCTCAGGGGTGATGTCGTGCCTATTGAAGAATGAGCCGGCGAGTGTATTGCAACAGCAGGTTAAGTAATTATCATTACGGAGCCAAAGTGAAAGCGAGCGTGAATAGCGCGTTTATTGTTGCTGTAATACGACCCGAAACCAGGTGAGCTTACCATGGTCAGGTTGAACCCTGCGTAACAGCAGGGGAAGGACCGCACCGTTGACTGCTGCAAAAGTCTCGGATGAACTGTGGTAAGGGGTAATATGCCAAACGAAC
>CAYJFT010000016.1:2437-10244 GCA_964369765.1 uncultured Pseudomonadales bacterium
TATATTTAGGTATAGGGTTAGGTGAAGTTGATTGAGGGTAGGGCTCTGATCTGAGTATCCTGGGAGAAATCCTTGGACTCTAGTCAAACTTCGAATATCAGTCAATGTTTCCTAGCACTCAGCTTATGGGAGCTAAGTTCCATAAACAAAAGGAAAACAATCCAGATTCACGAATAAGGTCTCTAATTACTGTTTAGTGGGAAAGGAAGTTTTATTTCTCAGACACCTAGGAGGTCGGCTCAGAAGCAGCCATCCTTTAAAGAAAGCGTAACAGCTCACTAGCCGTAGAAATAATGCGCCGAAGATCCAACGAGGCTCAAACAGTAAACCGAATTCTGAAACTTCTACCTTCGCGGTAGGAGTGGTAGGGGAGCGTTGTGTGTGCATTGAAGCCAGCCCGGCAAGGAGCTGGTGGAGCGATCACAAGTGCGAATGCCGGCATGAGTAGCGTATACCGGAGTGAGAATCTCCGGCTCCGAAAGCCCAAGGTTTCCGCACCCACGTTCGTCGTGTGCGGGTTAGGCGATCCTAAGGTCAGTCCCATTTAAGTGGGAGTAGCCGATGGATTACTGGTTAATATTCCAGTCCTTGGTAGTGTTCATTTGACTTGGGGAGTGACGGTACGGGATAGGTTATGTGAGGAGATGAATTTCTCATCTAAGCGTCAAGGCAGGATTCTATTGGCAAATCCGAGAGTCTGTTTATCCGAGGCGTTATGGGACTGCTGGTTACGACCGGCGGTTATAACTGATTTCTGTATCCTGGAAAATCTTCGCAAGGAGAATGCTATCAAATCGTACCGATAACCGACACTGGTGGGCAGGTCGAGTAGACCAAGGAGAGCGAGAGAAGGTAGTTTAAGGAACTAGGCAAATCAGCTGGGCGTAATTTCGAAAGATGCCCCGCTTGCCGCAAGGCAAGCCGCAGTGAATGATATGAGATCGACTGTTTACCAAAAACACAGGTCTGTGCTAACTCGTAAGAGGATGTATACGGGCTGAAGCCTGCCCAGTGCTGGAAGGTTAACTGCGTGGGTGTGTAGCGTTTACGCTGCATGCTTGCAATGGAAGCCCCAGTGAACGGCAGCAGTAACTATAACTGTTCTATGGTAGCGAAGTACCTTGTCGCTTAATTGGCGACGCGCACGAAAGGTTTAACGAGTCTCATGCTGTCTTGAACTGCTACTCGGCGAAGTTGAAATGGCTGTGAAGATGCGGCCTATTGGTGGAAGGACAAAAAGACCCCATGAAGCTTTACTACAACTTGACACTGATTTTGTATGATGAGTTGTCTAGCATAGGCGGGAGATTCTTGATTTTCTTGAATCGTCAGTGTAATACCGCTCGCTTGTCATATGAAATCTTACCTATGCCGGCTGCACACGCCGGCGGGGACCCTGTTTGGTGGGTAGTTTAACTGGGGAGGTTGCTTGCTAAAAGGTAACGCAAGCGCGCAAAGGTACCCTTAGCCTGGATGGAAATCAGGCCAGACGTGCAATAGCATATGGGTGCTTAACTGTGAGGCCTACAAGCCGAGCAGATGCGAAAGCAGGTTATAGTGATCCTCGAATACTTTGTGGAAGGTATCGGGCTTATCGGATAAAAGCTACTCTGGGGATAACAGAGTCATTGCGCCTAAGCGTTCCTAGCGTCGGCGCAGTTTGCTACCTCGATGTCGGCTCATCGCATCCTGGGGCTGTAGCAGGTCCCAAGGGTTAGTCTGTTCGCCTATTAAAGCGGTACGCGAGCTGGGTTCAGACCGTCGTAAGACAGGTCGGTTTCTATCCTCCATCAACGTTAGAAATTTGCGGAATTTTGTCCCTAGTACGAGAGGACCGGGATGAGGAAACCCCTAGTGTTCCTGTTGTTGCTGTCAAGCGCATTGCAGGGTAGCTACGTTTCTTGAGGATAACCGCTGAAAGCATCTAAGCGGGAAGCCCTATCCAAGATTAAATTTCTCCATACAGAATCCTGGGAGACTACCAGGTTGATAGGTGAGAGGTGTAAGTCTGGTGACAGATTAAGCTTACTCATACTAAGTTGTCGACTGAACATTTTAGTAACTTTAACTAGATTTAGTTGATTGTCATTAAAATATTTTGGTCTAGTTGATGAAAATCAAAATACAAAACAATCTTTGCTTCACTTTTTAAGTAACCACCCTTCTGGTTGCTGATCTTTGAAAGTCGTTAGTGTTTGTATCTCTGGAGCGCGGTGGCACCAACTCTTCCCATTCCGAACAGAGTCTTGAAACGCCGTAGCGCCGACAATAGTTGGGGGCTCTCCCCCTGCGAAGATAGGTCGAGGTACAAACACTGACGATTTTTTTTGTAATTTTTTTGTAATTTTTTTGTGCAAGAAAAAAGGCGAGAGCTTTGCTCTCGCCTGTGGTTCTTATTTTTATCTTTTTTTCCTTTGCTTAATCTGCCGTCTTCTCCATCTCTGCATTCGTCTACACTTCCCACTTTTCACTCCTATCTCCATTGTCAATTCCACTTCTATTACCTTCAGTCCTAATTTATCCATCAGCTCTTGCCAATACTTGAGCATTCTTTCATTTGCCTGTTTAATCAAAATAGTCTTTAGCCTCTCATAACAATCCCTATCTCCTTTTAATAACTCCCAAGTTTTCACTTCGTCCAAGTTGTGCTTTAATAATTCCAGAGCATAACGAAATTCTCCGTCGGCTATCTCCAAAGCATTTCTTTCCTGATAAGTCAAGAAATCTTCCTCCCTTGCTCCACGCTCGCTACCCAGATGATCATAGATTTTTCTAAGCATTGACTCAATACCTCTGCGCTTTTCATTGACACTTGCAATCGGATTAATCAATTTCAATCGCAAATCATTTAGAATTTCCTCAAACTTAGCTTGTTTCTTCTCACTTCTTGCCATTTTTCTGACCTCCCTTATTATATAAAATCAAAGAACCACACTTATTATATAGCAATATATCAAAATAAAGCTGGGCAATTTTGCGGCTTTTCCAAAGCTGCCGTTTCATCACCAACCTTTATAATTCTCTTATGGCAAAAAAAACTACCATAAAAACAAAAAAACCAGTTACAAAAAAAACTCTCACAGCTGCTACTAGGCCAGAGACCATTAATATAGAAATAGTTAATAATGCCGCTCCAGTCAAAACTCGCCGCCGCTCCTCTACAAAAGCCACCACTTCTCGCTCTACTCCCCCCACCCCTCCCACTCCCGCACCCACTCCCGCTCGCCCTCCTGCCCAAAAACCCCAGCGCAATTCGCTGATTGTCAGTCTTTTTTTCTTGATTATCTTTGCCACTCTTATTTTTCTCATTTTTGCCTCCCTTTTAGTCTTCATTTCTTATCCCTGGGTTTGGTTATTACTCCTGGCTATAATTCTTCTTTTCTTGGTCCTTGCTTTCCGCCGTAGCTTGGGTTTTGGCCTACTGGCCTTTTTAATTTTGGCCTATCTTTTTACTGTATATTTTCTACCCCGCGCTCCCAGTATTTATTGTCAGGAATTAGCCAGTGATTATACTACGTCATTATCACAACTTTTTGCCCAGACTACCTCTGTAACTCCTGTTCCAAATTCCACTGACGTCACCTGTTTGACCCAAGCAAATTTAGAAACAATTATTACTCAGGTTTTCCAAGACAATTGGAATCTTGATTTTGCTCAAAGACAAATTTAAGCCTGGATAGGCAGTTTTCGTCAGCCTGCAAAGAAGCCTCATTATTCCCTCAATTTGACAATTCTTTCCAATCATGATAATATCATCATAGAAAGGATTATAAATTATGAATTTTAAAAATAGAAACATTGCTTTAGCAATTATTTTTACCTTTATTACTTTTGGTATCTATGGTATCTACTGGTTTGTAGTGTTGGTCAATGATGTCAAGAAAGCTACCGGAGATGAGAGCTTGCCTGGTGGCGGTTTAGCTTTCTTCCTCACCTTGATTACCTTTAATATCTATGGTTGGTATCTATTTTATAAGATGGGTAAAGTTATGGCTGAAAAGCAAGTGAGCAGCAGCGACAATGGTGCTCTTTATCTAATTCTCGCTATTCTGGGCTTATTAATCGTTGATTATGCTATTATTCAAAACGAACTTAATAGATTAAGTCAAGAACAAACTTCACCCACAAATCCCTCAATTGAGAGTGCTTAATTAAAAAAACTGTCTTTTCTCTAGCCCCAGAGCAAAGCTCTGGGGCTAGTTTTTTCTCAGTCAAAAATACTCCAAAAATGCTATAATTAAAGCACTTATGCAAGATAATACTACCGATAGCTTTGAAGCTCAAGTGATTGCCATCACCGGTGAAAAAACTATTCAAACTCCCGGATCAGATCAGCCTCAATTAGTCCAAAGCCTAGAACTAGAGGTTGCTACTGGCACCCGTTCTGGGCAAATTATCCAATTAGAAAATGGTTCTTTGCCCCTAGTTAACAATCGCACCTATCAGCCTGGCGACGAACTGGTCATCACTGCTAGCGATGGTAATTATTATATCAGCGACATCGTTCGTCGCCCCTCTCTTATTCTTCTTTTTGCTCTTTTTCTGGCGGCGGCCATCATTGTTGGCCGCCGCCAGGGCCTCACTGCGCTTCTGGGTCTTGGCGCCTCCTTTTTAATTATCTTCTTTTTTGTCCTCCCCCAAATTGCCGCCGGCGCCAACCCCATTCTCATTGTCATCCTCGCCTGTCTAGTCATTATTCCCCTGATGTTTGCCCTCTCACATGGCTTTAATAAAAAGACCCTAGTAGCAATGATTGCCACCCTTATCACCCTTCTTATTACCGGCCTTCTTATTGTCATTTTTGTGGGCGCCGCTTCGCTGACTGGATTTTCTAGTGAAGAAGCCATGTTTATTGCTGCCACTAGCCCCAATTTAATCAATTTCCAAAATCTGCTTATTGCTGGGATGCTCATTGCCACCCTGGGTGTCCTAGATGATATTACTATTTCCCAAGCTGGTATTGTTGCCGAGCTGAAAAAAACCAATCCTAATCTGGGTTTCAAGGAATTATATAAAAAAGCTATGCGCTTGGGCCGCGACCACATTGCCTCAATGATTAATACCCTGATATTAGTTTATGCTGGTGCTAGTTTCCCTCTTCTCCTCCTTTTTATTCAATCAGAGCAAGCCCTAGCGACCACAATTAATTATGAAATTATTGCCGATGAAATCGTTCGCACCCTCACTGGCTCATTGGGTTTAATTATTGCCGTCCCCCTCACTACTCTCTTGGCCGCCTGGACCATAGGGTGGGGGAGAGAACAATAAAAAATTTCTATAAATCTCTCCTAAAAAAAGTTAATCATCTCTCAAATTACTGTACACATTTTGTTATCAAAACATTAAAAAAATCCCGATACATCGGGATTTTTTACTTTTAAATTTGTGACCCCAGCGGGATTCGAACCCGCGGTCTTTTGGATGAAAACCAAATATCCTGGACCACTAGACGATGGGGCCAAATTTATCTTTTTTAAAGAAGACTTATTATAACATTATTTCCCCCAAAAATTTCTCTCAATTCGTCTTACTCATTGCTCATCTAAATTAATTAAACACCCGTACGCTAGTAATCATCCCTGTGCTATAGCGGCTAGAAAAACTTAGGTCTGCACCATACCATGGGTCATGCATTGTATAACTACCTCCACCGCCCTCAGTTAGGACTATAAAATGCCCACCATAGCCATTGTTAACACTGACATGGACAATAACTGGTCGTCCCGCTGCTAGCTCACTATCAATTGTCCCCATATTAAAATAATCATAGCGCCTATATGTTAGGCCCGCTGGGGCCGGCGGCGTCATCATCAAAGCAGTATTAGAGAAATAATAATTATTATTAGCCGCCATAATCGAGGGAGTCGTAGAAACCCCATTTTTTTTATGTATCATTGTTACCGCCGTTAGATAACAACCAACCTCGCCCACGGTCATATAAGAGCGACCAATATACTGATTGCACCAGCGCGGGTCACGCTGTGAGTAAAAATAACCATTGCTGCCACCAGTTGGACTACTACCCAAGCAAGTTCCCCCCCCTGCGCTAGAAGCAAAGCGACTAAAAGAATCTGCCTCTGCCTGAGCATCACTCAGTAGTCGTTGATAAGTCGCTTCATCATTTTGGGTTTGGCTTAGTAAAATGGTTTTTTCTGCTTTTTGCTGCTCCAGAGCAACTTGTTGTCGCTCCAGATAAGCAGTTTTATCTTGTAATTCCTCTTGCAGCGCTTCTCGCTCTAGTTTTTGTTGGTCAAAAGTGAGCTTGGCATCCATAGCTTCAAAAAGCAAAATACTGGTCTGAATACTAGCCATTTCTTCTTGCTCTTTGCTTTGTACTCCGTCATTAAAATTATCTGCTGCCAAATACATTTCCAAACTAGACACCTTGGTAGTTTTATAAGAAGTTACTACCAATCCTTCCAAAATTTGCGACAATTGATCCATTGAAGCATTTAAATTGTCAATCCGCCCCGACAAAACCTCTATTTCTTTTTCTGTTCGCAAAATATCTAGCCTGGTGGCTTCAATTTCTGCCTCTTGTAATTTTACCTGATAGTCAATATTATTTATCGCATTTTGCAAAGTGTCTTGTTCTTCTTGACTTTGATCAATTAAACCCTGATAACAAGCCACTTTATCATCTACACAAGCTGCTCTCTCATCGGTATCTTCTATGGCCGTGCAAGCAAAACTTTCACAGTCTGCTGCCAACACCGGCGCTCTTACACCCAAGCTCAAGCACACTACTCCCATCAAAATCGCCGCTAGTTTAAGTCTTTGGGCCTTTTTCATCTATTTTCTTATTAATCTAGTCGTTGCCATCCAAGCCGAGAATCCAGCCAAAATCATTGCCCCCAAGATTCCCGCTCCTGCTTGAATAGCCAAAAATTCCCAAGCAAGTGGTAAAACCGCAATCTCACCCAGGAAATTATTAATTGTTGGGGTTAAATACCAGAGCAGGCCATAGTTAATTCCAAAAGCAATCAAGCTGCCAAAAAAGCCCAAAATAATTCCTTCTCTGACAAATGGCCCTTTGATTGTGCCTCTGGTTGCCCCCAGAATACTCATAATATTAATACTTTTGCGCCGGCTAGAAACTTTCATCCCGGTAATCACCATAATTACCAAAACAAATTGAATCGCAAAAATTGCACATACTCCTATCCCAATATTACGAATTAAATTGGTCCAACTCAAAAACTCATTAATCACATCTTCGCGATAATCTACGGTATCTACACCATTTAGTTTTTCTACTTCGGTTCTAATTTGGGTCAAGCCCTCTGGACTCTTGGCACTCACACTCAGACTCGCTGGAAAAAGTTCTGGAGAAAGCAATTCCAAAAGCAATGGCTCATCGGCATTTTCTTGACTATAACTCTCATATGCCTGCGATTTACCGATTATTTCCACATTCTCTACTTGGTCCAAAGTAGCCAAGAGCTCTGCCTCAGCACTAGCCTGAGCATCAGTTACTTCTGGTTTAAAGAAAATCAAAATTTGTGGCCGGGTTTCAAAATAGTTCAAAACAATCTCCCCAACTACCACCGCCGTACTAAAAGCAAAGACCATAAAAAAAGTAGTAATCACTACAAAAAGTGCTGTCATACTCTGATAAGG
Organism: uncultured Pseudomonadales bacterium; assembly: GCA_964369765.1. Taxonomy (GTDB): domain Bacteria; phylum Patescibacteriota; class Microgenomatia; order UBA1400; family PJMF01; genus JAUNST01. The sequence continues at coordinate 10,058 of CAYJFT010000016.1, forward strand.
GGTCCGCCGCAGATTTTTCCAACTAGAGAAAACAATCGATTTCATTTTTACGCCTTTCTTTCTTTGCGCTGTTTTACCCGCGACTGTCTTTTTACGCCTTTATTTTCTGCCTGGACTTTGGCCAAAAGCTCTTTTTCCGCCAATAATTCGTCTTCAAGACTATCAGATTTTTTAGGCTCTTTAATCA
>CAYJFT010000016.1:10254-10714 GCA_964369765.1 uncultured Pseudomonadales bacterium
GCACTACTTTTTCTTCTGCAGTATTTTTCTCAACTTCTACCTGCGCTCGCGCCGTCTCCGCCGCTCGCGCTGCTTCAGCTTCGCGCTGGGCTGCTTCTGCTTGCACTCGCACCGTCTCCGCCGCTCGCGCTGCTTCTACTTTCAGGCGCTCCTCTTCCGCCGCTCGCGCCGCTTCACGCCGAGCTGCTTCTGCTTCTAATTCAGCTTCTACCCGTGCTACCTCTGCTCGGGCTACTTCTTCTACTCGGGCCATTTCTTTCGCTCGGGCTACTTCTTCTACTCTACTAGCTTCTTCTTCTATTTTCTCCTGCACTTTCATCTCTTGCTCAACTTCTTTTACATCTTCCTCCATCTGCGCCCCCCGCTCACGGGCGGGCCCCGCCGGGGGGCGGGGGCGGCGGGGAGGGGGCGCCGGCCACCCCGCGGGGGGGGGGGCCGGGGGCGGTTGTGGAGAGGGGGG
>CAYJFT010000016.1:10724-17334 GCA_964369765.1 uncultured Pseudomonadales bacterium
AACTTCTTTTACATCTTCCTCCATCTGCGCCTCGCTCTCGCTCGGCGCCACCCCCATTAGCGTATCGCGAATTAATTTCCCCCCCGCAAACTCCAAATGCCTGGCATCTGGATTATTTTTTACAAACTCCAGATTGTGCGTCACAAAAATCACCGTAGGTCCATAGCTATTAATTTTTTTCAATAATTGATAAATTGTCTCACTATTGCCAGGGTCCAAATTACCAGTGGGCTCATCAGCAAAAATAATTTTTGGCGCCACCGCTAGGGCCCGGGCCAAACTCACCCGCTGCACTTCTCCGCCAGAAAGCTGCGAAGGAAAATCATCTTCCCTGCCTTCCAAGCCCAGCATAGTCAAAAGCTCGCCAATTCGCTCTTTTATTTCATTTTTGCTATGTTTGGCAATTACTAGTGGCAAGGCAATATTTTCCCAGACCGTTAAATCATCCAAAAGTTGATAATCTTGGAAAACAACTCCCACTTCTTGGCGATGCCCTGGGACTTTGCGCCGCGGTAAACGACAAATATTATTTTCATTAAAATGAATTTCCCCACTACTGGGTTTTAATTCTCGCAAAAATAGCCGCAAAAGAGTAGTTTTACCACAGCCAGAATGACCAGTCACAAAAACAAATTCACCCGGTTTAATGGAAAAACTCACATCATCCAGAGCAACTTTGCTCTCACCAAATACTTTGGTTACATTTTTAAAATCTATCATTATAATAGTTTACGAAAAAAATTGTCATTTGTCAAGCAATCTGCTATAATTGCTCACAAATGACTAAAACTGCCCCAAAACTTTATCAGCAAACCCTGACCGCGGCCACTACTTTGACCAAGCAAGATTGGTTGGAACTTTGGCGCCGCCGCGAACTACTTTTTGTTTTAGTCCGCCGTGATCTCCAAGTCCGCTATAAAAACACTGCCTTAGGCATTCTTTGGGTGATTTTACAACCTCTTTTGGCCTCGCTTATTTTCACTTTTATCTTCTCCCAGGTTTTGCGTTTTGGTACTGATCAGCCCAATTATCTAGTTTCCACCTTTTTAGGCTTTGCCCTCTGGCAGTTTTTCTCCACTTCCCTCACCCAGGCTGCTGGCTCTGTTTATGAACAAATTGCCATTGTCAAAAAAATCTATTTTCCCCGGGTTTATTTACCCCTAACTATTATTATTCGGGCCTTTTTTGACTTTTGCATCAGCTTTCTTTTGCTTTTGGTCTTGATGTTGACCCAAGGAGTTAGTTTTACTGCCGCCAGCCTATTTTTTTTCCTTACTACCGCTCTAGTTTTAGCCGTTTTCACCAGCGGGCTCAGTTTTATCTTTGCCTCGCTCAATGCTCGTTTCCGCGACTTTCGCCACCTCACTCCTTTTATTGTCCAGATCTGGTTTTATGCCACTCCAGTTTTTTATCCTGCCTCCCTTTTACAAAACACTCCCCTGGCCTTTCTCAATTATCTTAACCCACTAGCCCTAATTCTTGATGCCATCCGCCAGGCTATTTTCTCCCACAGCTATGCTTGGGGCACTTTGGCCATCTTTTTTCTCTTGAGTCTTCTGCTTTTCCTCTTGGGCTTTTATATTTTCAAAAAAATGGAAACTTTAGTAGTGGATTGGACATAAAATGATCAAAGTTAATAATTTGGGCAAAAGTTATCGCAAGGTCAAAAGTGCCGGTATAGACTTTCCTACTCTCACAGAGAAAATTATGCATCCGCGCCACCGGCCCAGCTATGAAGAGTTTTGGGCTCTGCGCCACCTCAGCTTTTCCCTAAATCAGGGTCAGGTTTTGGCCGTTATTGGTGCTAATGGCGCCGGCAAAAGTACCCTTTTTAAAATTCTTAGTCAAATTACCAAGCCAACTACTGGTAGTGTGGAATTAGCTGGTCGGGTTGCCTCACTTTTGGAAGTTGGCACCGGTTTTCATCCTGAGCTCTCTGGTCGGGAAAATGTTTTTTTAAATGGAGCAATTTTGGGTATGCGCCAAGCAGAAATCCGCCAAGTTTTCCCCGAAATTGTGGAATTTTCTGGCATCAATGATTTTATTGATGAGCCAGTCAAACATTATTCTAGTGGCATGTATATGCGCTTGGCTTTTAGTATTGCCGCTCATTTGCAAAGTGAAATAATGATTATTGACGAAGTCTTGGCCGTAGGTGATCAAGAATTTCAGCAAAAATGCTTACAAAAAACCCGTACTCTAGTTACAGAAGAAGGCCGGACAGTTTTGCTTGTTTCTCATAATCTATCTAGTGTAGAAGAAATGGCCGATCAAGTTCTTTGGTTAGATCATGGACAAGCTCGTGATTTTGGCCCTACCAAAAAAATTCTCGATGCTTACCGGCGTACTCGCCTAGATAAAACCTCTAAAATATCATAGCGATAATGATTGGTTAAGTATTTTTTGCCGTCTTTGGCAGTAATTTCAAATTGCTTCATCATTTCTACCTCATTTCCCTCACCACCCTTGGCAAAAATCTTTTTTAAATGTTCATTGACAGTGGCAATTCGCAAATTATAAAACATTGCCAGTTGCTTTTGAGTCAACCAAATATCACCTTGGAAAAAAGCCACCAAAATCTCTTCGTCTCTATTTTCCAAATAATAACGGATAAAGCGCGGCTTTTTCGACTTTAGTAATCCCCAAGCCATTTTATTCTTCTACTGGTGATTCGCCCTGGGTATTAATTACTTCTACCCGACCCACATCCATTAGCCAGCCTACATTCTCACCGGCATGTGATTCACCCCAAACTTTTATCTCCATTCCCTCAAATTCACTCATATCAGTCACCGATGAAGTTAGATAAACAGTCTGACTGTCCCCACCTGCTCGCAAGAGCTGATGCGAACCCTCACCATCCATTCCCCCAGCGATTAAGTAACCCTGAGCATTGTCTTTGAAGTCATCCGTATTACTACTCCCAAAAACATCACCATTTTTAACCTGACCTTCCTCTGCTACCACTGCTGTAACTGCTTCGCCACCACTGCTCCCGTCAGTTGTGATAGTACCTCCACCTTGGCTTTGTTGGTAAAAATAACTACCAGTTAGACCCCCAGCCACCGCAATTACACTCAAAATCACAATTAAAATAATTTGTTTTTTCATATTTTTCTTTCCCTTTTTTCTTTCTTATGCTTATTTTCTTTTATAAAAACTTAAAACTAATTATACCATAAAAAATTATTTGTTTACCATCTCTGTTTGCTTTTCTTTGCCCCAGTTTTTGCCCCAAGATTTTAGCTCTGGCCAAAAAATCCAGACTACCAGAAATAAACTCCCAGTGAGCCACGAGACCACCAAGGGCCAAGTAATTATAAAATGTTGCAAGCGCCAAAACAACCAAGCAAAAATTACTAGGCTAACCCATAAGCCAAATTTACGATTTTGCCCCAAAAAAGTAAAAAATAAAAAATTTCCCGCCAATAGTGGTAATTGCAAGGGTAAATAAGTATCTGGCAGCGGCCAATTAGCGATTTGTTCGGGTAGCACAAATCGCCAAATTATTACCACTAGGGCATAAAAAAATCCCGCCAAAACCAATGTTTGTAAATACTGATAATAGCCTAATAAAAACTTTTTTACTTTCCCATTCATTATGTAGATTTCTAAGTATTTTTAAACCGCAGCGGCGCTTTTTTCTTTACTCCCGCTTTAGTCTCACTTGCTTTTGGCCGCCCCGGTCCGCGTTTTTTCTCAGCTGCATCACTTATCCCATTTCTCCCTGTTGTCATACCCAAGCCATCTCCCTTTTTCACTGTCAAAAGCTCTTTTTGCACTCGCCGCAACCACTTACCACAAGAAAAATTCTCCCCTCGTAATTGCTTACTCTCTCGTAAATCGGCCACTGCTTTTTCCCAATCTTGATTTAGCTCTGCCCGGCAGGCTCGTCCCTCTGGAGTTTCACGCAAAAAATACTCAAAGAGAGTCAAAAATTTCACCAAATCTTCACCAATCACCTGATCAACCCCCGCCCCCCGCCCATTTTCATTCTCACTCATTACTCGTCTGTTTTGCGCCCTTTTAACCAAGTGGAAAAACTCTCAAATGCTTTCATTCCCCCCGCCACCCCACTAGCTAAGCCCCCCAAAGTCTTAATCGGCATCACTAGATTATTTAGCTTGTCATCGGTATTTTTTACCAACGCATCTACATTTTTCATTGTTACCCGGGTTTCTTTGAGTAGCAAAAATAACTGTATCCCTACCATAATCAGGATTACCGCTACCACCACCATCACGCAAATTAAAACTATGGGCAAAATTTGTTCTGGACTCATAATTTGACTTTCTTATCTCGCTTCTAAATATCTAAGCTTGTACCTGGGCAATCATTGCCCCTACTCTTTTGCCATCGGCCTGACCAGCCACTTGTTTCATTACCAAGCCAATTAGTTGGCCTTGATTGCTCACTTCCCCGGCCCCCTCCAAAACATCACGGACCACCGCCTCTAACTCCTCATCACTCAGTTGCGCCGGTAAATATTTCTCCATTATTATTACCTTGGCTTCTTCATTAGCAATCAGATCTTCTCGGCCCGCTGCTCTGAATTCCTCTATCGCTTCGTTAATTTTTTTTACCTGGCTAGCCACCACTTTTTGCCGCACCCCATCATCGCCTTCTTCACCACCCAAATCAATTTCATAATTTTTGATTTCACTTAGTAAAAAACGAATGGTTTGCAAGCGTTCCATCTCACGCGCCTTCATCGCTTCCTTCATATCCGCAGTTAATTGTTCTTTTAAATTCATTTTGCCTTTCTTTCTGCTCGCCCACCTCCATCAAGCTTGTCCAATGCTATTATATAACTTATTATTCTATTATACTATTTTATTGCTTACTCATCCGCCTCAATTTGCTCTCCGTTTAGTCCCCCAGACCACAAATAGCTCCCAATAGCCAGTTTTTCTACCCCCGCTTTATTCAAAGCTTGTAATTGCGCCAATTTAATCCCCCCATCAATGACAATTTCTACTCTCAATTTTCGCTGCTCAATTTCTTTTTGTAGCTGCGTTATTTTCTCATAAATGCTTTCATTAAATTCCTGGTCCTGACTACCCATTGGCACTGCCAGGAGTAAAACTTCATCTAAATTCGCCCAAGCGCTCTCGTCTATACTTTCCAGTGGCGTTTCCAAATCTAAGGCCAGCCCAGCTTTATAACCTCTCTCCTGGGCGGCTTTTAGGAACGCGCTCTGGTCTCCCATTCGCTCCACTTGTCCAAAAGCCGCCCGCACCCGCAAGCCCGCTTCATTGGCCGCAATTTCCCATAAATAATCCAAGGGCTCTTCACACATCAAATGAAAATCAATTTTCAGCTCCCCAAAATCCACTTCCAAAAGGTCCAATGGTGTCACCGTTAGCCGCTCTATCAGCTCGCCATCACCAATATCAATTTGCACTGTCCCAAAATTATGATCAGCCTGGACAATTGCCACTTTTTCCGCCACTGCCTCTATTTCACTTTCCAAAATTGCCGGAATTATTTCCATATTACCTCACTCTCCTTTTTCATCTACTTTATTTAGTCTGCGCCAATGTCTTGCTTCGCTACTCCCCGCAGTTGCCACAAAAATCTCAATCAAGCCTTTTTGCTCTTCCAGACTCTGATATTCACTAGCTAGGGCCAAGGCATTCAAAGCATCATCTTTGCTCGCCGCCGCCAATTGCTCCTCACTTAAACCCAAGCTACAATAAACTCCCCGCTGCCGATTGGCGGCAATATTTACCCCTGCTCCAGATTTGCACCAAAAAATCATTTTCGCTTCCTCGCCTGCTGCCTTCACTTCTCTCCAAGCCGCCACCCCTGCCGCCACCATATCCGGATAATCATCTTCGCTTTCATAAGCCTCTGCTCCCACGTCTAGCACTGTCCAGCCCCTCTCCTCTAGCCAGGTTTTTAGCTGATTTTTATCCTCAAAACCCCCATGATCTGCGCCCAAAATTATTTTCATCTTGGGCTGATTATACCATATTCAGTCTATGCAAATTCAGTCTATCCAACTACCGAGGAATCCTCGGTAGTTCGATTGAACGAGCAAAAATATGATATTTTTGCTTCAATCCGTGTTGTTTAATTTTTAAGGTCACAATTTGTGACCCTAAACGATAATTAAAAAAATTCAACTTAATAAGGTATCACAATTTGTGAGACCAGCGCAAAATTTGGTACAGCTTTAGTTAATACAAAAAATTTAGTGATATTTCTTGCTCTGCTAAGCATTGATTGCGAGCATTTTTTTCTTTTATAACTTTATAATACATATTTTGGAACGCGCACCGCATGGGTAACTATTCGATAACTGAGCCTCGGCAATAAGTATTATTGCCAAAAGAGGGATTTTGTCAAGAGTTGAAAAAGCTGTGTTGTTATTCTGCGAAAATGACACCCTTTTCCCCCTTGCAATTCCCCCAATTTTCAGTTAATATATCCTTAGAGAAAATGCCACAAAAACCATTAAAATCACTAGCTCATCCTAAAAAAACCTTGATGTATCAAGCTTTTTTTCTCATATCCACTCTAATTCTTCTTCTTGCTCCAAGTGAAATTTCTGCTCAAATCACCCTCCGCACTGTCGCCGACTGGGAAGCTGGCTCCATTGTTCTCC
>CAYJFT010000017.1:0-740 GCA_964369765.1 uncultured Pseudomonadales bacterium
AAAGTCTAGAAGAAGTGGATAAGGAAAATTATCTGGAAATTGGCCTAGCGTCTTTGCAAAAATATTGGGATAATTATGGGGTGGGGGGTGGGGAGGGTGAGACATTGGGGGTAGAAAAGCAATTTGGTTATGGACAAGCGCTGAGCGTGGGGGCAGTGCGGGTGCGGGGGAAAATAGATCGCTTGGACATTTTGGACAAAGAAGCGGGGGTGGTGCGGGTAGTGGATTATAAAACCGGGCGGGCGCAATCAGAAAATGAGTTGATGGGCAGAACAGCCAAGGCTAAATTAAGCGCGCGTGAGAAAGAATTGCCGGAGTGTTTGCGCCAGGCGGTGATGAGACAATTACTTTTTTACAAATTACTAGTAGAGCTAGAGCCGAAATTTCCTTATCGGGTAGAGAGCGGAGTGATTGATTTTGTGAAGCTAAGCGAGAATAATAAGCCGGTGCGGCGCGAGTTTTCCCTGGGCGAGGAGGAGGTGGGATTGCTTAAAGAATTGCTAGAGCAAGTCTGGAGTGAGATACAAGAGCTAAAGTTTTTGGAGGCTTAAGAGGGTAATTGTAGGACTGGGAAAGCGGAGAGCGAATGGAGTAAGAAGCGGGAGAGGCGATTACTGAAACAAGCGGGGGCGACCCAGATGATAATTGAGTTGACTGTGGCGCTTGGAAATAGCTTTGGCGGGGATACCAGCAACAATGGTTTTTTCGGGGACATCTTTGGTGAGAATGGCGCCGGCGGC
>CAYJFT010000017.1:750-1148 GCA_964369765.1 uncultured Pseudomonadales bacterium
TTTTGGGGGGGCGGGGCGCTTGTCTACGGGGCGGGGCCGCCAACCCAACCCACGCGGGTGGCGGGGGGGGGGGGGGGCGCCCCCGCCCCCCCCCCCCCCCCCCCCCCCCCACGTCCAATGGTGACACCGGGGAGAATAATAGCCCGGGGGCCAATAAAGACATAATCGTGAATAATCACTGGGGCTTCGGTAGCGGCCCAAGTGGTGCTAGTGAGATCGTGCTGGCTGGTCCAAATCATCACTTCGCTGGCGATGTCCACGTGATCACCAATAGTTAGGGCTCCCTGTGAGCCAGAGAGTTGACGGCGGCCGTCCAAAGTGGCTTTTTCGCCGATTAGGGTATCCTGGCCAATGCTGATGTGGCGCGGCTCGGAGATCCGCGCCGGGATATGAATAGT
>CAYJFT010000017.1:1158-9706 GCA_964369765.1 uncultured Pseudomonadales bacterium
CGGAGAAGATGCGAGGGCAAATTGCCAACAAACCACCAGAGAAAACCGGTGGTAAATTCCAGGCCATAAGCGCGCAAACGATTAGCGATTTTATGACCAATTTCTTGCTGAGTGAGAGTTTTGCCTTCTTTATCTTGCATAAGGTTATTATAGCAGATGGGTGGGCAAAGTGAAGGAGAAAAGTGAAGGAGAAAAAAAGCGGCTCGCCGTGGGCGAGCCGCTTGATTAAATTAAGTCTGTTTAAACTTAGCTTGATTTAATTTAATTTAACTTAAATTAAACTCCACCACTGGGGCTTTCCAAAGTTTGGCTACAAAAGCCAGCTTCGGTGGTAGAGCCACAGCAGACGATTTCTTTGAAAGCGTCAGAGACGCGGCCACCAAAGTCAAATTCGGAAACCGGTTCGCTACCATTAACAAAGAGGCTGGGAGTACCTTGGACGGCATTGCCATCGGCCAAGACTTGGTCAGCAGCAATAGCGGCGACGCCAGTACCATCGGTCATACAAGTATCGATAGCAGCAGTATTAACACCAGCTTCTGCCATACAAGTGGCAGCATCAGAGCCTTCTACGGCTTTGCAGTCAATATAGCTCCAGAAATTTGTGGGATCGGTATCACGAATACAGACTTGGCGCATATTTTCTTCGCCACCAGCTGGGTCACCAAAGAGAGAAATGGGCTCACCATTTTCATCTAAACCACCCACATAGCGGAGGTTAAAGTGATTGGCTAATTCTGGGGCTTGCTCAATAGCGGCAGCCATTTCTTGCTCAATCTGAGGACAATAGCTACAGTCAGAGGAGACATAAACGTCTAACATAGGACTGTCGGATTTGGTAATGGTCTCACAGGTGACGCTAGGAGCGGGAGTGGCCATAGCGCCGGATTCGATTTCGGCCATAAGTTGCTCTACTTCCAAGCTCATGTCAACAAAGAAAAGCTGGCCATCTTTGGTAATACCAGAGGTAAATTCGTCTGGAGTATCGGCGAATTTAATGGTAAATTCATAAAGACCGCTTTTTTCGGTGAGCGGGCCAATATTTTCTACGACCATACCGCCGCCCAAAGCAGCAACGAGCTCGGGTAAAAAGGCTTCAATATTGTTTTTTTCAATAGTAGACTTGATAACATTGCCCAAAAGAAGGGCGGCGCAAGTCAAAAGGACGGCGCCAACAAAGGTGGTCCAAGAGAAACCAGAGCTTTTTTTGGGAGTAGAGCTAGTGGTTTTATTACTCTCCATTTGTTTGAGCTCTTTTTTTGCTTCTTCTACCACATCTACCTTTTTCACCGGCTTGACTGCGGTTGCAGGAGCGGCTTTTTTGGCGGCCGGTTTAGCGGCGGTTTTTTTGTCTGCCATAAAAACTTTCTAATTTATTTTTAATACTTTTTAGGTCTTGGAAGAATCCGTTTTAATTGCCCAATGACAAAAAGAGGCGGAAAAAACCAATTAGGGATACTTTAGCCGATTTTTTTTAAATGTCAAGAGTGAGTTTGGGGAGAAACGGGTAAAAGAGGGGTAAAGAGAAGGGTGGATGTAGATGATAGTCTGGAAAACGGCAGAGAAAACTGAAGAAAGGCTGAAGGGGTGGGGGGGGCAATGGAGAAGTTGAGACGAGCAAAAAATTGCCAAGAGGGGGCGAGTTCGCTAGAGGTCCCAGATGGAGAGATTTTTTGGAAGAGCTAGGGGGGTAGCGGAGAGAAAAAATCGGGCGATTTTGAGGCATTGTAGAGGCCTATAAGTGTATATTAGAGGATTTTTTGTAATATTGAAAGTGTTGCTTTTCTTTTGCGGACTGAAGGCTTTTCTTTTGCGGATTTAAGTGAGGTAATTTTACTGCTTGCGCGCGGGGCGGTTTTTTTGGTATAATGGTAAGTGTGAAGATGAAAAGCAAGACAAAAAAACCACCCGAGAAAAAAACTACTGTGGTAGAGCAGAAAAGTAAATTGCGCTTAAAATTAATTTTTGCTACTTTTTGGCTAGGAGTTTTGGTGGTGGCGATAATTTTGTTGAATAGCTTGTTTAAGCCACAATGGTCCACGATCTATGGCAGAGTGGTGGCGCTAATGAGCGAACCAGAAGAAATGGGCGAGGATAATGGAGCGCAAGTGCAGATTGATGAAGTGATAATAGAGCAAGCGCCGATAGAGATCGAGGCTAGCCAAGAAGCGGCTTTGGATAATAATGTAGAGTTTATAGAGGGTTTGATTAAAGTGATTTTAAGCGCCAGCGAGGAAGCTGAGGTAGCGAGCGCGGCGGCGGGACTAGAAGAGCTAGAGTGAGTTTTTGATTGAACAAGACTTGGTAAAATATATTAACTAAACCTTGTTTTCTTTTGTCAACTCCCCCACATTTTGGGTAAAAAGATCAAAGTCGCTTTGGAGTTGCTTCATTTCTCTGTTTCTATAGATTTTAAACTCTTGAGTGGTTTTTTTGATGGCTTGCTCGTGGGTGATTTGGCCATTGCCTTAGCCCAAAGCGATGATCATATCTAAATTATAATGGTCAATTTCTCTTTTTACCTCTCTGTGTCCCTCTTTTTGAACTTGCAACAAAAAGTTGCAGGTTGAATTAGGATTTAATTCACCATCATCATAAATCTTTTTAATGTGTTTTTCGGTATTTTGTCTAGAAGTATCATAAATTGCCGCAATTTGATTTTTTGATGTCCAAATGTCATTGTCCAAAAACTTTACTCTGACTTGAGTAATGCCATTACTGTCTTGATAAATGTCTATATTGTTCATTTTCAATAATTCTATTGATTGATGCTATTATAGTGAGTGGTCTTGATATTTTATCATTCATTTTGGTATATTTGAGGTCTTTTAATCAATAGAGTGGCAAAATTAACAATTTACTCAAATTTAGCTCATTTATGATGCTATAATTTAGCTATGATCAAGAGTCTATTCACTAAAAAAACAATCGTTGCTAGTAAAAAATTTACGGTTTCCGAGACTGGGATTTATCAGCTAACAATTAGTGCTTCTTGTCAGCGTGGCAGTGATTTGTGTCTAGAACTAGATAAAAAATCTCTTAGAGAACTACCACCGTATAAATATAAACAGTTTTTCAATATTCCTCCAGCCTGGAATGGGGCTAAATTAAAAGGTAAGTCTCAAACTAATATCTATATTTTGCCTTTGGAGGCAGGAGAACATCAATTGGAGTTTTTTTCTCGTGGCGAGAGTGAGGTAAAAAGCTTTTCTTGCCAAAAAATTACAAATCTCAAAGATTTTGAAATCGTAAAAATTCCAGACGCAAACAATTTGGAGCGACAACCTTGGTTTAATTTAATTATTGTTGATTTGCCACTGAAAACAGTTGAGACTACATTTGGTCTTGCTTGGTATAAAAGGGATGGCGATGATGTGAAAATTACTATTGATGGCAAAAATTTTACTAATTCTACCAATAACTGGCTCTGGCGAGCGAGCAAAGAACAAGAACTTGGCGTGCCCGTAGCCAAGCGACACAGTGTCACTGCAAACTTATCTACGGGCACGCATTATATTGAATTTTTTGCTGATCGCTCGCCACAATTACAAAAGTTGAGATTAAACTTGTTAGAAGATAATGAAACTAAACAGTTTATAGGAGATTTTGAGTGCAAACCAGTTGAAATCTCTCCTAATCGTAAAGTAGAAAATGTTTTGGCGATTGCAAAAAAGGGTGTTTTTGGAATAAACTTTAAGCAAAGTAATGACAATTATGAGTTGTATTTTAACAATAAGAAACTTTCTATTGGCTCAACCCTAAGCGGAGAAGCAAAAAATATTAGTGAAAAAATCAAGCAAATAATTTTTGTAGAAATGGATTTACTAAACATACAAGATGAGGATGAAAACTGGTTTTATTTTGGTATTGATACCACCTTGATAGAAAAAAATAATTTAACTATTTTGAGTGCAAGCAACTGGCTTAATTCGGTGAAGAATATGACTAAATTTTCTTGGAAAAATAGTCAGTTATGGAGTATTTATGAAAAACAAAATTAATTTGTGAATCAAAACTTTAATAAAAACTCTAGCTAGTTACGGTTTTGGTAAAATTTTTTGGTGGTTTATTATTTTCACTTTTCCAATTTTATATCTATTATTAGAAATAAAAACTGTCAATGAAGAAAATTATTATTACAGACTTAGATATTGTACTGATCAGCGGATAGCAATTCAAAATCTCACGGGAGATAATGAGTCTTTTACCCAGGTGGTAACAACGGAGGCTGATGATATTGATATATATCAGTGGAAATGTAGTTACTCAGATAAATTCTAGGTTTTTATGAAAAAAATATGGAAAATTGTTGTTAAATTAGGCTCAGTCTTAGTCAAAACTTATGTAATACTGCTTTATCTACTATTTTTATTTGCCTTAATTTTTCCAGATGATAACTTTGATTTCTCTGGCTTTCGTTACTGTATTGTCCAAACCAATGCTCTAAGAGAAGGAACTGGCGTTGATAAACAATTTTATTCTGATTATGCCAAACATTGGTCTGTTCAGGAAATGCTCCGTGATTGCCAGCCGTAATATTTGAGGTCTTTTATTTTTTGGTCTTGTACAAAAATTGCTCTTGTGGTATAATCGCGTTTTATTGATATAAATGGTTACTAGGTGGCCGACGGTGAAAACTGTTGCTATCTGGGTAGGGATAAATTGTCCCAGAATAGAAAGGATACCATTATGGCTTTGACCAGAGAACAAAAGCTGGAAATTATTGAGGGTTTTCGTCAGGATGACCAAGACACCGGATCTCCAGAAGTCCAGGCAGCATTACTGACTGCTTCAATTGAACAATTAACTGATCACCTTAAGTCTCATAAAAAAGACAATCACTCGCGCTTGGGTTTACTCAAGCAAGTGGCCAAACGGCGGCGGTTGCTAAACTTTTTGAAGCGAGTCAGCGAAGACCGCTACAAAGCTTTGATTAAGAAGTTGAAATTGAGCAAATAAGCGAGTAAAGGACAGAAAATATGCCAACAATCAATCAATTAGTGAGAAAAGGTAGACAAGACAAGCCCAAACGGGTCAAAGGTACTGCACTGCGCAAAAGCTATAATAGCTTGACTAGTAAAGTGGTGGGAACAACTAATCCGCAAAAACGCGGGGTATGTACTTTGGTCAAGACCATGACTCCCAAGAAACCGAATTCGGCTCTGCGCAAAGTAGCTCGGGTACGTCTTTCTAATAAAACTGAAGTAACTGCTTATATCCAAGGTGAGGGTCATAATCTCTCTGAACATAGTATTGTCTTGATTCGGGGTGGTCGGGTCAAAGATCTTCCTGGTGTTAAATATCATATTGTCCGGGGTAAATTTGACTGTGCTGGGGTGGAGAAACGGTTGACCTCGCGTAGTAAGTATGGAGCCAAAAAACCCAAGGAATAAACCTGGGGTTAATATATAAAGAGTATTCTTGATAAACAAGGAGAAGAAAGAAAAAAATGAGATCAAAAAAAGCGCCAATTAGAAAAATCACTGCTGATAGCAAATATGGTAGTGAGCATGTGGCAAAATTAATCAATTATGTAATGGTAGATGGGAAAAAGCAAGTCGCCACCACTTTGGTGTATCGTGCTTTTGACCAAGTGGCCAAAGAAACTGGCAAAAAACCAGTGGAAGCTTTTGAAGAAGTGATTGCTAATATTACTCCAGAAATGGAAGTGCGGTCGCGGCGGGTGGGTGGGGCTGCCTATCAAGTGCCAATGCCGGTCAAGGCTAGACGGGGTAATTCCTTGGCTCTGCGCTGGTTAGTCCAAGAAGCTAATAAGCGTCCTAATAAACAATATCATAGTTTTGAAGAAAAACTAGCTGCAGAGATGCTAGATGCCTTGAATAAAGAAGGTGGAGCAATTATGCGCCGTGAGACTGTCCACAAAGCGGCCGAAGCAAATAAAGCCTTTGCGCATTTCCGCTGGTAAGGTATTTAATATAAGATTTTGGACATAAGATAAGGAAAATATGGCACAACAAACTGTGAAAACTAATCAGCATATGCCCCTAGAGCGTTTGCGTAATATTGGAGTAATTGCCCACATTGATGCAGGTAAAACTACTACCACCGAGCGGATTTTATTCTATACCGGGCGGACTTATAAAATTGGTGAGGTTCACGATGGAGCAGCGACTATGGACTGGATGGCTCAAGAGCAAGAACGGGGAATTACCATTGTCTCGGCGGCGACCACCACTTTTTGGACTCCTCATTTTGAGAGTAATTTAGCAAAAGAAGAATATCGTTTCAATATTATTGATACTCCTGGACATGTTGATTTTACTGCCGAGGTAGAGCGTTCATTACGGGTGCTAGATGGTGGTATCACTGTCTTGGATGCTTCCGAGGGAGTGCAATCGCAATCAGAAACTGTGTGGCGTCAGGCTGACAAATACAATGTCCCCCGGGTGTGTTTTATTAATAAAATGGACAAATTGGGCGCAGATTTTTTTGCTACAATTGAAGATATCAAGGCTAAATTTGGAGTAAAGCCAGCGATTATGGTTTTGCCAATTGGAGCCGAGAATGAGTTTAAAGGAATTATTCAAATTTTGGAGAGAAAGGCCTGGGAATTTGACCCGGCTGCCAAAGAAGATCCCAAAGAAGTGGAAATTCCGGTGGAGCTAAAAGAAAAAGTTGAAGAGGTTCGCTTGGGTCTGATTGAAGCAATTGCGGAAACTGACGATGCCCTGATGGAGCGCTATTTTAATGGTGAAGAAATTGAAGTCAATGAATTAAAAGCGGCTTTGCGCCGGGCGGTAATTGCTTATAAATTAGTGCCAATTTTTGCTGGTTCTTCACTGAAAAACACTGGGGTGCAAATGCTTTTGGATGGGGTAGTGGAATACCTACCTGCGCCAGCTGATATCAAAGAGGTCAAAGGAACTAATCCCAAAACTGATGAAGAAGAAAGCCGTCAATTGACCCCAGAAGAACCATTTTCTGGCTTGGCTTTTAAAATTCAAACTGATCCACATGTAGGTAAGCTGACTTATTTCCGGATTTACTCTGGGGTACTTAAATCAGGGACTTATGTATATAATAGTGTCAGACGCAATAAGGAAAGAATTGGTCGCTTGCTACTGATGCATGCTAATCAAAGAGAAGAAATTACTGAAGCCAGAGCAGGTGAAATTGTGGCAATTGTAGGTCTAAAAGATACCAAAACTGGAGACACTCTCTGTGATGAAGCCAAACAAATTGTTTTGGAAGGTATTACCTTTGCTGATCCAGTGATTTCTTTGGCGATTGAACCAAAAACCAAATCTGATCAAGAAAAAATGGGCTTGGCTTTGAACAAATTGTCCGAAGAAGATCCTACCTTTACCATTGAAATTAATAAAGAAACTGGTCAGACCGTGATTGGCGGTATGGGCGAGTTGCATTTAGATATTTTGGTAGACCGGATGCGTCGTGAGTTTAAGGTAGAATGTGATGTGGGTAGTCCTCAGGTGGCTTACCGGGAAACTATTCGCCGGGCCAGTAAAGGTGAGGGTAAATACATCAAACAAACTGGTGGACACGGTCAATATGGTCATGTCTTGCTAGAAATTGCGCCCAAAGACCGGGGGACTGGCTATGAGTTTATTAATAAAATTACTGGTGGCCGGGTGCCACGCGAGTTTATTGAACCAACTAATAAAGGTATTCAAGAAGCTTGTGACAGAGGATTTTTGGCTGGCTACCCAATGACTGATATTCAGGTAACTTTATATGATGGAACTTATCATGAAGTTGACTCAAGTGAGCTAGCTTTTAAAATGGCGGGTTCCCTGGGGATGCGCGAAGCGGTGAAAAATGCTGACATGGTCTTGGTGGAGCCAATTATGAATGTAGAAGTTTCTACCCCAGAAGAATTTATGGGTGATGTAATTGGTGACTTGGGCAGTCGCCGGGCTCAGATTCAAGGTACCACCACTCGTGGGCCAGTGACAATTATCAAGGCTTTGGTGCCTTTGTCACAAATGCAAGGCTATGTGACCACTTTGCGTGGTCTAACTCAGGGTCGGGCCACTAGCGTGATGATTCCTTCACATTATGATGAAGTACCACAAGCAGTGACGGCAAAAATCATTGAGGAACGGGGTAACTGGCGCAGCCGCGGTGGTGACAATGATTAATTGTGGTATAATGATGAGTCTTTGGTAGTAAGTAGTATTATTAATAAGTAGTTATAAAATAAAAAAATTAATTGAAAGGAAAATATGGCAGATGCATTTAATCGCAGCAAACCACATGTAAATATTGGAACCATTGGTCACGTTGATCACGGTAAAACCACCCTCTCGGCGGCAATTACCACTTCTTTGGCTAAAAATGTTCCTTCTGAAATCAATAAAGCCATGGGTTATTTGGACATTGACAATGCTCCAGAAGAAGCCAAACGTGGGGTGACCATTAATATCTCTCACTTGGAATATGAAACTGAAAAACGTCATTATGCTCATATTGATGCTCCTGGTCATGCTGACTATATCAAAAATATGATTACTGGTGCTGCTCAGATGGATGGAGCAATTTTGGTTGTGGCCGCCACTGATGGCCCTAT
>CAYJFT010000017.1:9716-12914 GCA_964369765.1 uncultured Pseudomonadales bacterium
ATGCCTCAAACTCGCGAGCACATTCTTTTGGCCAAACAGGTCAATGTGCCTAAAATCGTTGTTGCCTTGAACAAATGTGATATGGTCGATGATGCTGAGCTCTTGGATTTGGTGGAAATGGAAGTTCGCGACCTCTTGACTAAATATGGTTTTGATGGTGACAATACTCCTGTTATCCGAGTGAGTGCTCTGAAAGCTTTGGAAGGTGATGCTGATGCTCAAGCTAAAATCATGGAATTGATGAACACCGCTGATGAATATATTCCTGATCCAGTTCGCGATCTTGACAATCCTTTCTTGATGCCAGTGGAAGATGTTTTCTCCATTTCTGGCCGTGGCACAGTGGTGACGGGTCGGATTGAATCTGGTAAAATCAAGGTTGGTGAAGAAGTGGAGATCATTGGTCTTAAAGAAACTCAAAAATCTGTGGTTACCGGGGTAGAAATGTTCCGTAAAATGCTTGATGATGGTCAAGCTGGTGATAATGTGGGTATTCTGCTTCGTGGGATTGACAAAGATGCCGTGGAGCGTGGTCAAGTTTTGGCCAAGCCCGGGAGCATTACTGCTCACACTGAATTCGAGGCTCAAGTTTATATCTTGACCAAAGAAGAAGGTGGTCGCCACAAACCTTTTACCAATGGTTATCGCCCACAATTCTATTTCAGAACTACTGATGTAACTGGTGAAATCAAATTGGCTGATGGTATGGAAATGATCATGCCTGGTGACAATGCCACTATTAGTGTAAAATTGATTGCTCCAGTGGCGATGGCAGAAGGCTTGCGCTTTGCGATTCGCGAAGGCGGTCACACTGTTGGCGCTGGTGCTATCACCAAAGTCATTAAATAAATTACAGTGATTATTTGGCGTGAGCCAGAGAAAGCTTAAATGCCAATGCGGCGGGACAAATGTCCCGCCGCGTTGTTTTTATATTCAAAATAATTTTTCTATACTAAGTTGTTTTTATAATTAAAGATGTTTTAAGTTTTAAAGTTATTCTGTGCTTAAAATTGAGTACACCATCAAATTAGTTTAATTTTTAGAATATATTTGCTGGTTTTTAAAAGAAATTTGCTCTATTTTGAAAAATTTTGCTAAATTTTAAAAAATTTTGATATTTCTGGTAAAAATTTTTTCTATCAAAATAGGTCAGACATAGTCATTTTTTAGCAATTTTAAAAAAAGTGCTAAAAAACAGTTGCAAATTAAAAAACAATGGTGTAAAATGTTGTTTAGGTTTTATAAAACCAAAAGTAGTAAAGTACAAAAGAATAGATACAATATGAAGAGTCTAAACAAAATTGTAGTACCAGCAATAATAACGGGTTTATTGATGGCTGGATCGCAAACAGCGATGGCCGCAGATTTTTCGGTTTTTCCTAGTAATTCACGCTTGTCTTTTCGGGGGGCTTTAGATGCAGATAATACCAATGGCTCTTCTTTGATTACTATTGCGACAGCGGTAGCTACTGATGAAGCTAATCCTGTTTACTCTACCAATGGTCAGCAATTAAAAGCTGGCGATCAAGTTTATGTGGGTGAGGTGATGTATTTAGTCACAGCAACCAGTGCTAATTTAAGAGAAAATGAAGTGGCTTTGTCTTCGACAATTGAATCAACAAATTCTGCTGAAAATACCAGTGTAGTCCACAGTGCTATGGGGCCAATTAAATTAGTTGCTAGCAATCATACCCTAGGTAATGGTGAACAAGTCGTTTTTGCTTTTGATACTGACGGACCAGTGGCGATGTTTAATGATGGCTTACCTGATATGACTGGATTTGATTTTAATCAGGGTTTAGCTAATATTACCTGTAATGATGGTTTAACAGCTTCGGCTCTTCCCGCTGATGAGACCTCTCGATATCATCGTTTTATTTGTACCAACAATACTGGTGCGGATGTGGTTCTAAATGACAGTAGCTTTTATATCAATGGCTTGATTAATCCGGTGGCTGCCAATCTTGATCAAGATGTAGAAAATGAAGCAACTTTAATTAATGTGCTTTCGCAAATTCAAGATGCCAGAGGCAATGTGATTGAGTCTAAATTGTCTACAGTGGGTTTGATTAATTCGGTGACAATGGTAGTAAGAGTAGCTCCTCAGCTAACCTTTAGCATAGAGGGAATTGGTCAAGGAGAAGATGTTTGTGGGATTACTACTGATGTCTTTACTACAGCTAATGATGTGCCTTTTGGTCTAATTGATGCGGTAATGCCAACTGCAGCCGCGCAGAAAATGCAAGTAAGTACCAATGCGCCCAATGGTTATGTGGTTTCGGCAATTGCTTCTAATCAAATGTCTTTGGATGGTTTGGCTGATTGTGCTGCTACCCCCAATGACTGTATTGCTGATGTAGCGGGAACACCTTCGGCTCCAGCAGCTTGGAGTGGCTCAGCTTTTGGTTTTACCACTGAAGTAGTTGGCGGTGATACTTATTTAAATAATGGGGTACCAAATGTGGAAACAACTTTTGATTACAATCAGGGTTGGTCAGCTTTCCCAAATCCTAATAATACCAATGGTAATGATCAAGCTTTTCAAGTAATCAATGATCTGCGCTCTACCAACGGTGATGAAGTAGATATCTGCTATCAGATTCAATCTTCGGCAGACTCTACTCCTGGTGACTATCAGACTTCGATTACATATACTATAACAGCTTCATTTTAAGGTTATTAAATAAGAGAAAGGATAATAAAAAAATGAAAAATAAGATAAAAGTAATGTTGGGGTTCACCTTGGTTTCTTTCTTAAGTGCCGGCTTGGTAAGTGCACAAGAATCAGATTTGCCCATGATGCAAGCAGCTCCAACTGAAACTCCCAATGAATTAACTTTGACTGCGGTACCACCTCGTTTGGGTGATGATTACAGCCTCAGTGTTGCT
Source organism: uncultured Pseudomonadales bacterium (assembly GCA_964369765.1). Taxonomy (GTDB): domain Bacteria; phylum Patescibacteriota; class Microgenomatia; order UBA1400; family PJMF01; genus JAUNST01. The sequence continues at coordinate 12,606 of CAYJFT010000017.1, forward strand.
CCTGGTGAGTCTTTACAAACTACAATTGAAGTGAGAAATCCTTCTGATTATCCGGCAACAATCGAGACTTTTGCCCAAGATTTTATTATTGGTGAAGATGGAGAAACCCCTATTCCTGTAGAAGGTGAAGAAGTTTCTGATCGCTGGAGTTTGGCCAATTGGTTGACTTTGACCCCAAATAATGTGGTTTTGCAACCTGGCGGGGCAGCCTCTATCTTGGTAAATATTGATGTGCCTGCTGATGCTTTGCCTTGGGGACGTTATGCCATGGTTCTTCACTATCCAGTAACCGGGGCTGAAGCCGGTGAG
>CAYJFT010000017.1:12924-15402 GCA_964369765.1 uncultured Pseudomonadales bacterium
AGGTAGGTACTTTGCTTTACTTGGTAGTAGAAGGACCAATGACCGAGAGCGCGACAGTAGAAAATTTTGCTTTTACTGGTTTTAGTGAATTTGGTCCGGTAGATTATAGTTTTGCTGTGCGCAATGATTCTTCTTTGCATATTCGTCCAGAATTAAGCATTCAAGTTAATAATATGTTTGGTTCTGAGGTAGCAATGCTGGAGGTAGACCAAAAAAATATTTTCCCTGATAGTTCTAGAGAGTACATGGGTGCTTGGGACATTAGCTGGGGTTTTGGTCGCTACACTGCTGTCTTAGAGGGTATGTATGGGACTAATAACAATATGGCTTTGAGTGCCGAATCGGCTTTCTGGATTATTCCAGTTCGGGCTATTTTGGCAGTCTTGCTAATTGTAGTCTTGATCATCTTAATTGTGATTACCACCAGAAAACGGTATCAAAAAATGCTTGACCAAGAAGTGGAGAAAGTTAAAAAATTAGACGAGAAACTGAAAAAAGCTAATAGCTAAATTAGTTTCATGTTTAGGAAGACCCGCAAGCATTTATGCTTGCGGGTTTTTTGTTGAGTTTTTGCTTGATTTTGTCCAGCTTTGTGTTATGATAGAATAGTGAAAATTAAAGCTCAAAATCATTTAGCCCTAGTGCTAAAGACCAAAAGGAATGGTGAGGCAGATTTGCTAATCACTCTCCTTAGCGCTCACAAAGGCAAATTTACTGTAGTAGCTAAGGGAGTGTGCTCTGGTAAGTCGTGCCGCAAAGCTTATTTACAGGCTGGTAATTTAGTCCAGGCGCAATTAGTGATTGGCAAGGGCTTTGATATTTTGACTCAGACTAAATTAATCAGTGATACTGGTTTGGTACGTTCTAATTTTGGGCGGATAAAAAAATTATTGCTTTTTTTGGAAATAATTGATCATCTTTTTTATGAAGAAGAATTAAATGAAGATTTATGGCGAGAAGTTTTGTATTTGCGTGAGCTATTAGTCAAGGGTTTATCATTAAAATTGGTTAATCAATCATTTATCAAAATTTTGCGTAATCTGGGTTATTTGGGGGAGAAAGAAATCAACTCATCTATTTCTAGCCTAGTTAAACAAATTACCGGGACAAATTTGCTCACTTATGAATATTTACGCTTAGAGGGTGGGTAAGCTAGGATTGCTAGTGCCAAAAGCAGCATAAATTATCAAACTATAAATAGCCCAGACAGAAGCAACAATCAGTAAGCCAATCACAGCATTAGTAATACGTTGGCGGGCAGCGGTTTTTTTGGCGACATCGGCGCCAGAAGTAATAAAACTAATGGCCCCGTAAATTAAGTATGAGAAAGTAATGGCGGCGGCAACCACAAAAATTATATTAGCAATGCCTTTAAAAAGAGAGGTGGGGTCACTAGCAACATAGATTTCACCGGAGTCAGAGGTAGGGACAAAACTTTCTAGGGGAATTTCTTGGGCCATAAGGGTGGAGGGAGCAAAAAGAAGGCCGCTAAGGGCAAATAGGCTAATAAAAATGTGCTTGAGAAATTTTTTCATAGTCCGTTTAGTGTATCAGTTAGAGCCGGGTTTGTCAATCACAAAAACCCCCGCCGGAGGCGGGGGTTAAGTAAGTTCCTTATTTGTAAGTTATAACTAAGGCAAAAGAAAAACCCTGAGTAAAACTACAATTAGGTGGTATTAAGAGGATTGATAGTAATATCACCGGAGCCAAAAGCAACGGTCAGGGCCAAGTTGAAAAGCGCCCAGACAGCAGCCAAGATTAAAAGACCAATGACAGCAGCGGTAATCCGATTGCGTGCGGTCTCTACCTTGGATTTGTCTCCACCAGAGGTGATCCAACTAATGGCACCATAGATAAGAAAAGCAAAAGTGATAGCAGCGGCAACGATAAAGACAATATTAACAATATTGCTAATTAAAACGCTGGGGTCACTAGTAACAACGTCGCCACCGGAGCCGGCAATAGTGTTAACACCAAAGCTATTGGAAATATCAACACGATCACCTTCGTCGGCGAAAGCGAGAGCAGCATTACTAAGACCAATGGTGGCCAAAGATGCGCTAGTAGCGAGTTTTTGCAAAGTTTTCTTCATAATGAAGCCTTTCTACTATCTTAATTATAAGATTTTTTATAACTGGCTATAGTTTAGCATTATTAAATGGCTTTGTCAAGCAATTGAAGCCAAATCGTGATAAATAATTGTTTGATTGTGGTGATTGCGGGCTTGATAAGTAAGGGGGGCTATATTTTGCAGAGTGGCGACGGGGACTTTACCTTGGCCAGCTGGGAGGTCTAGATAATATTCGGGGAGGGCTGAGGTGAGGTTTTGGGTCTGGAGAAGCTTTTGAACCTGAGTAAAAAGCTGCAGGCCAGCGTTAATAGAAAGGCGGAAATGACTAAGACCGGGGGCTTGATCGAGGTGATAGAGGCGATAAGGAGTGATGTTCAAGTGATGGAGGGTGGAAAAAAGGCGGGCTA
>CAYJFT010000018.1:0-1822 GCA_964369765.1 uncultured Pseudomonadales bacterium
CCCCCCCCCCCCCCCCCCCCCCCCCCCCCCCCCCCCCCCCCCCCCCCCGCCGCTGACCTAAAAATGTGGCTTCTAGTTTGGTGACCAAACGATGATGAGGCCGGGGGGTTAAAATGAGTTGATTTGACATAATAAGCTATATTTTAGGTGATTTGGGGTGAAAAGTCAAGAGCTAAGAGGGGTTTTGGGCAAGATGGAATTTGGATAAAAGGACGTGGGTTTGGGGAATTTAGTTTTGGCGGCTTTTGATGAGAGAGAGAACGCGTTGATAGAAATCTGCGTTTTCTTCCAAAAGCCGCCAATCTAACCAATTAATAGAGTTGTCCTGGGAAAAAGAATTATTATTTCCGCCCTGGGTACGCCACATTTCATCGCCCATTAATAGCATGGGAACACCTGGGGTAGCCAGAAGGAGAGTGAGCATTTGTAGGGCTTGATGTTGACGGCGGGCGATAATTTCTGGATTATCGGTTTCACCCTCTATACCATAATTATTAGAGAGATTGTGTCTATTGCCATCGGTATTGTTAAAACCGTTTTCCCAGTTATTAGGGTCGGTGTAAGAGACTAAATCGCGCAGGGTAAAGCCATCATGGGCGGTGACAAAATTAATTGATTTATCGGGATTTTTTTGATAGAAAGTATATTCAGGAGCAGCGCCTGATAAGTGTTTTTCAAAATCTGCTTGGTCTTGATTGTGATTGACATAGGCGCGTAGGCGGTCGCGATAAGAGCCATTCCATTCTAGCCACCCCTCACCGCCAAAGCGGCCTTCTAAGACCAAGCCGGTAGCGTCCCAAGGTTCGCTAATGAGTTTGAGTTGACTTAAAACAGGGCTATCATTGATGAGTTTGATAAGACTGGGGGTATTGGTAAAAGTGCCTGATTCGTCATAATAAAAAGTGGCGCCTAAGTCAAAGCGAAAGCCGTCAAGATGAAATTCTTGGGCTAAATATTCTAGGGAATCGACAATCATTTTGCTAACGGCGGGGCGATTAGCGGCTAGGGTATTACCACAGCCGGTGTAATCTAGGGTGTAATGGGCATCGGCGGGAGAGGCAAGATAATAGGTAGCATTGTCAATACCACGCCAGGATAAAAGGGGCCCGTCTTGATTGCCTTCGGTGGTGTGATTGTAGACTACATCTAGAATAATTTCAATGCCTAGGGAGTGGGCGGTGCGAACCAGGTCTTTGAGTTCGTGAAGACGGGTGGGGTCAGAATCAGTAAAATAATGAGGGTAAAAGGCAAAGTAAGAGAGAGGCGAATAGCCCCAGTAATTGATAAGTTCTTCGCCAGCGCTATTTTGATAAGGGATGTCATCGTCAAAAGCAAGAATGGGGAGGAGTTCCAAGGTAGTAATGCCAAGGTCGCGCAAATAGGGTAGTTTTTCTGCTAGGCCCAAAAAGGTGCCCGGGTGCTGGACATGGCTGCTGGGATGGCGGGTAAAACCGCGCGTATGGGCTTCATAAATGAGGGTTTGAGAGAGGGGGATGCGGGGGAGATGATCATTTTGCCAATCATATGAAGTTTTGGGTAGGATAATACCTCGCAGGCAAGTGGAGAGATTATCTTCGGGTCCGGTGGCGCGGGCGCGGTCGTAGAAGGTGTAGTCCAAAGCGCGGGCATAGGGGTCAAAAACAACTTTGTTGTAGTTAAATTTATTTGGTGATGTTTCGGGTCCAGAGAGGCGATAGGCATAGCGGGTGCCGGCCGAAAGATGGTCTAGGGACAAATGCCAAATGTGACCGGTTTTATTGCGGGTGGGTGAGAGTTGATATTGAGCAAAGGGGCGGCGCTGATGAGGACGGAAAAGCAGCAG
>CAYJFT010000018.1:1832-14612 GCA_964369765.1 uncultured Pseudomonadales bacterium
AAAATTGACGGTTTGGCTAACCAAAGTCGCCCCTAGTGGCGCGGGCCGGCCGGGATTAAGATGACTAGTGTCTTGATAATGGTCAGTTAATAACATCGCTAAACATTATACAAGAAAAAAAGGGGTTGGGGAAGGATTAGTTTTTGTTTTGGTGCTGCTCTTGGCGCTGTTCTTGGCGCCATTTGGCAATAGCGGCGTGATTACCACTCAGGAGAATTTCTGGGACGCTGTGGCCCATAAATTCCTGGGGGCGGGTGTACTGGGGATATTCAGTGAGGTTTTGGTCAGAAAAAGATTCTTCTAAGAGACTGGCTGGATTGCCCAAGACGCCGGGGAGCAGGCGAACAATGGCGTCGGTAAAGGTGGCGGCGGCAGGTTCGCCGCCAGTGAGGACAAATTGGCCCAGGGAAAGCTGGCCGTCGATGAAATGGGTGATGCGCTCGTCTACGCCTTCATAATGACCGCAGATAAAGGTGAGGGCGGGGGCAGTGGAGAGATTTTGGGCGATGGTTTGGGTAAAAATGGTGCCGCTGGCGCTGGTGAGGAAAACTTGGCCGCGTCTCCCCTGCTCTTCTAGGGCTTGGAGAGCGCGATAAATGGGTTCAATTTTCATGATCATGCCAGCGCCACCGCCATAAGGGGCGTCATCGGTGATTTTTTTCTTATTGCCGTCGGCGAAATCGCGCAGACAAAGGACGCGAAAATCAACTTTTTTGTCGGTGACAGCACGGCCGATGATGGAGCTGGTGAGGATACTGTCAAAAAATTCTGGCTGAGTGGTGAGGAAGTTAATTTTCATATATGGGGTATTATATCATCTGGGAGGTGATTTTTGACTGGTGGAGCGGGGAGAATCAGGTAGAATTTTTTTGTAGACTATATGTTACAAAAAAGGAAAATGTTGGGGTAAATGGGGGTTTTGTCGGTGTAAATGGGGATTTTGTCGGGGTAAATGGGGATTTTGTAAAAGTGGATTAAATCGTGTTTGAGGCAAAATAGACTGTCTCACCTTGTTAAAAACTAGCTCTTCATTTTTCCCAAAAATTGTGGTAAAATTTTACTATTAAATAAAGATAGAGAAAGTAAAAAATGAAAAATATGACGCTGTCAAAAAAAATAGACATATCAATTTTTTTTGGATCTTCTCTCTCTTTCTTTTTTATAATTCTTCTTAGTTTTTTACTCTCCCCCACTCTATTGGGCTCAAGTAAAGCTCAAGCGCAGATAAAGCTTAGAATTGTGGCGGATTGGGAAGCAGGTTCAATAGTCCTTTTAAATGGCTATAAATTTGTGAAATTAAATGGTCCCGGGGGAGATGGAGTTTTTATGGCGATGGAGGCGATATGTAATATAGCTTCTGACGAGGATATTATAATAGAACAGACTGGGGATGCAAACTCTGATCAAGGTTTTACTCTAAGTGTGAGCAATGCGATGGGAATGGGCCCGAGTTGTTCTTGGAGTGCGACAACCTCTGATGGGACTCCGGTAGAGGCTAATTGGATAGTGATGCCAGATCCGAGTAATAATAGATTGACTGGTTGTACGATTCAAATTCCTAAACTTAGTGAGGAAACAATCTTTAGCTCCATGGTAAGTAATTGTAATATGAGTGGAGAGCTTAGTTCTAGTGTAGCGGTGAAAACAGCGCCTAAAACTATGGCCGAGGTGACTGATGAATATATTGCCGCGATGCCTACCTGTGAAGATGAGAGTAATTGCCCCGCAGGGGCAACCCTGGAGCTAGAAGATGAGCGGGATGGCAAGATGTACACTGTGCGCAAGCTGCCTGATGGAAATTTATGGATGGTGGATAATTTGGTATATGATCCCAATAACTATTGTGAAACTCGTCAAACCATGGCCGACCCCAATGGCTCTTCTAATGCTTCTGGCAACTTTGGTTCAGGCACCTATGGTGATTGTGTCAATCCAGAATATGGCGGGAGTGTCTGCGCTAGTGGAGACTGTGGTTATTTATACAACTGGCAGGCAGTGATGCAAAATCCATCGGCATATTATAATGGTGGGACTTCTATTCCCGAAGATAATGTTACTGGACTTTGTCCCACAGGCTGGACTCTTCCTACTGGTAATACCAGTGGACAATTTCAAGCCTTACAAAATGCTACTTCTTGGACTGCTACTCAGTGGGCTGATCCAATCCTTTTTAACGGTATTTTCGTAGGTAACTCTCATAGTTCGGGTTCATTCTACAATCAGGGGTCATACGGATTCTATTGGTCTAGCACAGCGTATGATGATACTAGTAATGCGTATAGTTTGCGCTTGGGTAACAGTCAAGTTTATTCGGTTAACAGTGGTAGCCGAAACTTTGGTTTCGCAGTAAGATGCCTGAGGGAAGTGCCGCCGGAGGCGCCAACGAGTATGCAAGATGTAAGTGATGAGTATATTGCGTGGATGCCTACTTGTGAAGATGAAACTAATTGTCCAGCGGAGGCTACTTTGGAGCTAGAAGATGAGCGGGATGGAAAAATGTATGCAGTGCGCAAACTTCCCGACGGAAATTTATGGATGGTGGACAACCTCGCTTATGGTGGCACCACTGACAATTGTGCCAATAAAACCAGTTTTTCTGGTTATGGCTCTGCTTCATACACCAATCAATTTGGCAGTAATACTTATGGCGACTGTGTAGACCCAGCTTATGCTACAATATCCTCAGGATATATCCGCCAATGTGGTCCTGGTGGCTCACTAGAGGGAGAATGTGGTTATCTCTATAACTGGCAAGCTGCGATGCAACATCAAAATGCTTATTATAATGGTGGAACCTCTATCTCCCAAGATAATGTCACTGGTCTTTGTCCCAGTGGGTTTATTTAGATAAAGCTTTTGGTGGGACTGGAAGTAATCAAGCTAATATTCCACTGAGTACTAAATACACTAATCCAACGCTTTTTAATGGTATTTTTTCAGGCTACTCTAACAGTTCGGGCTCGTTGAACTATCATGGGTCAACCGGCGGCTTCTGGTGGTCTAGTACGGAGAATGGGACTAGTGCTGCGATGTACCTGTACATAGATAGTGTCACTATCAGTCCGGCTGCTAATCTTTACCGGTACGAGGGTTTCGCAGTAAGATGCCTAAGGTAGAAATTTATTAAAACCAATTAGAACCATTGTAGAGGTTTGCTGAACCAGAATGACAGTCGTTTGGAAGGCTTTTTTTGGAGTATAATAGTAAATCTAGCCGGAGTGTAGCGCAGATGGTAGCGCGCTGTGTTCGGAACGCAGAGGTCGCAGGTTCGAGCCCTGTCACTCCGACTTTTTGAAGGTGGAAAGTTTTAATAAAAAGAAAGCCAAGTTAGGCCCATGAGAATGCGGATAATTGCCCAGACATAAAAGGGTTTTTTGCCCAGAATTTTGATAAAGAAATTGCAAGTAAAATAAGCGGTGAGGAAGGCGATAAGGGCGCCAAAGAGGAGGAGGAGAAGGTCTGCGGGGTGATTAAAGACATTGTAAGTGCTATCGGCGCGAGTAAGAAAGGTGTCTAGGAGATCTAAGCCGGAGGCGGCAGCAATAGTTGGGAGCGCCAGAATAAATGAGAATTGCGTAGCCACCAGTTGCGGAAAACCCAGGGCCCGAGCGGTAAAAATAGTGGCACCAGAGCGGGAAACGCCGGGGACCATGGCTATAGCTTGGCCTAAACCAATGAGCATGACTTGCCACCAGGGTGCTTTTTCCAAAGGTTTTAAGTATTCGCGATGGGTATTGTCATCCTGGTCATCACGATTGGAGTAAAGACGGCGAAAAAGCAGGTCTAGAATGGTGAAAACGATGGCGCCAATAATTAAGACATAGCCAGTGAGGGCGCTGGCATCTTGGAGATAATCTTTGACCAGGGGGTAAAAGGTAAAACCCAAAATAGCGGTGGGGAGCAGAGCCAGAAGGAGATTTTTCCAGATTTTTTTATTTTGCCAAATTTGCCGGAGAAAAAGGGAAAGGACGGCCAGCATAGCCCCCAGCTGAACAAAAATGGTAAAAGAAGAGAAAAGAAGGCGATTTTCTACTTGCAAGAATTGATCAGTGAGTAGGAGGGCGGCAGTGGAGGAAACAGGAATAAATTCAGTTAAGCCCTCTACCAAACCCAGGATAAAAGCTTGTAAAAAAGTCATTTTAGGCAAAAAGAGTGGCGAATAAATTGATGAAATGGGGGGCAAAAATGACAATCCCAGTAATTAGGGCAAAAATACTGCTCCAAAGGACAGCTCCGGCCGCTAAGTCACGGGCGTTTTTGGTAGTGGGGTAATCCAAATGGAGACGATCGCGCAGAGTATTATTAGTTTCCTCGATAGCGGAATTAAAAAGCTCGGCGGTGGGGACCAGAGCAAAGAAAAGCAAGAGAATTAGCCATTCTACAACAGTGATGCGGAAGAAAAAGCCAAAAATACTGGCCAAAAGCAGGGTGATAAAGTGAAAGCGCATATTGCGCTCATGGATAATATTCCAAACTATGCCACGCCAGGCAAAAACAAAACTGACAAAAAAATTATGTTTTTTTTGCTGATTTTTTGGCAAGGTTTTTTTCATAAAGATAATTATAGCATAAAAATATGAAAAAGGCGAAATAAGAAAAAATCCCGATACATCGGGATTTTTTGAGAAGTAAAATAATTATTTTACTTATTTTAATTTTTTCATTGCTTTGTGGACAGTGTGAGCCCGGCAGCGTTTGCAGTATTTGGATAGGGGAAAAGTTTCTTTTTCACCAGTTTGTTTTTTGATAATTTCATTATTGCGATTATAAGTGGTGACATAGCCAAAACTTTTGCAAACGGTGCATTGCAAACCAACAAGTTGTCTGGGACCTTTTTTCTTACTAGCCATTTTTTCCTTTCATCTATTTCTCTAGAGTGGGTATTATATCATATTTGCGACAAATGCTTGGGGGAAAAAGCTTACCAAACTTCTTTTTTGAGAGATTTGCCTGGGCGGAAATTAACCACTTTATGAGCTTTGATGGTTTGACGCTTGTCTTCAGCTCCAAAAGGGACTACTTCTTTGTCTTTGACTTTGCTAACATAAAAAGTGCCAAAATTGGAGAGAACAATTTTCTCACCTTTGACTAAAGATCTAGACATTTCGGCAAAAAGTAGATCAATCACTTCTTCGGCGGCCCGCTTGGACATCCGGGATTTTTTGGCTACTAGGCCAATCAATTGACTTTTGGTCATAATATTACCTTTCTTTATTGCTTGTTATCAAGCAAAATTAATCACATTGAACATAGTGTATAACATTTTTTACCGATGTCAAGGGGGAATTTTGCTTTTTTTAATAGTCGCTCTGGCGTAATTGCTCGCGGTGCAGGTCACGCTCACGGATTTTGGCTCTTTTTTCAAATTGTTTTTTACCCCGGGCAAGAGCAAAAATTAGCTTGATTTTTTTGCCACTGGTTTCTATGGATAAGGGGACTAAAGTAAGGCCTTTTTGGGAGAGTTTTTCCAAGAGAGCATAAATTTCTTTTTTGCGCAGGAGTAAACGACGGGTACGATTGGGTTGATAATCACTATTATTGGCAAAAGGATAGGGACTAATTTGGGCATTAAGCAGAATTGCTTGACCATCGACAATTTGCACAAAACTACCAGTGAGACTGGCGCTTTTTTGGCGCAGGCTTTTGACCTCTGCCCCACTTAAAACCAAGCCGGCGCTATAGGTTTGTAAAATTTCATAATCATAATTGGCTTTTTTGTGACGAACTAGGAGCATATGGCTAATTATATCATTCTATTTTGTGGTAAAATAATCACAATATGAGAAGAGAAGATTTTTTCCAAATTGCTATTGATGGGCCCACAGCAGCGGGTAAAGGGACAATTGCCACTCGCCTGGCCTTAAAATTGGGTTTTTTATATGTCGATACGGGGGCAATGTATCGGATGGCAGGCTTACTGGCGGCGCGCCATGGGATTGCAATTAGTTCGGCAACAGAAGCTGAAATTGTAGCGGTGGTAGCAAAGGCTGAATTTGTTTTGGAAAATATTCAAGAAAACAATGGTCTTTTAAAAACCAAATGTTTTTTGGATGGCCAAGAAATCACTGATGAGATTAGAACAATGGAGGGGGGTAAAAGGGCTTCTCAGGTGGCAGAATTGCCCCTGGTTAGAGAAATATTGGTGGCTAAACAGCAAGCAATGGCGGCTAGTGCAAATGTAGTGATGGAGGGCCGGGATATTGGTAAGAGAGTTTTGCCTGATGCGCAGCTCAAGTTTTATTTAACAGCCGAGTTCGCGGAGCGAGCCCGGCGCCGGTTTGAGCAAATTAAGGATAATGAACCCGGACTGACTATAGAAATTGTTAAAGAAGGTTTGGAAAAGCGTGATTTTCATGATACTAATCGGGCAGCAGATCCACTTACTGTGGTGCCAGATGCGCTGATTTTGGATACCACTGAGTTAACCATAGAGGAAGTGGTAGATGATATTGTTTTTTTGGTTAAAAAACATCAGGAATCGCGGGAAAAAGCTAAGGGTTATTTGGTTTAAGCAGCGAACTTTCTGGCAAGGTAGGGGCGGGGCTTAGTACAAAGAGTTTTTGTATAGAGCGACCATTGTAAGTAAAATAGGCATTATCATCAGAGGCTAAAATGCTATTTTTGTTGATGTATCCGGCTTTTTTTAGAACTAGATAATATGCGCCTTTGCGTAGGGCAAAAGCAAAACGACCCTTTTTATCGGTAACAACAATGCCCACAAAAGTATTTTTTTCTTGATCATAGACTTCTACAGTGACGCCCAAAAGTGGTTGTCCTTGTTCGTCGGCAATTACTCCAGTGAGAGCGGGCGGGCGGAGTTTTTGACTGATATTTTTGATAACTACCAAAGCATAAATTAAGGAATTGATGGCAAAAAACCAATTAGGATCTGTATAAAGTTTGATAAAACTAATGACCAAAAGTAGATTGGTAAAAAAGAATTGATTACGCTCTACTTGATAAAAAGTTCGCCAAAAAATATTGCGCCAGTGCCGGTGAAGTGCTCCGCGCTGATTAATCTTGCTACTTTGGGGGTCTAGGGGGATATAGGGGTGCAAAATTTGATTGGTAGCGGTAATACTCAGGGTTTCTCCTTGGTAAAAGCTATTATTATCGGTAAGCTCGGGTTTATTTTTATTACTGGGGAAATTAAAGCCAGGACTACTAACGCTAACTTGATAACTACCAGGAGGGAGATTGAGAGCCAAGTAAAAACCGTTGACATCACTGACTAAACTTTCTTGGATTAGGGGAGCGCCACGGTGGTGTTTGGCTATACTAGTAAAAGTAATTCGGGCGAAAGGGATGCCTTGGTCATTGTTGGTATCAAAAATGAAACCAACCGAGGATGAGGTGCGAAAAACTCCATTGTCCTGGTGTTTAATTGAGGAAGAGTGAGAGAATTTGACGAAAACATAGGCAAAATAGTAAATAAAGAAATATAAAGTGTAAAAAATAGCACTGACAATAATAATTACGGTCATGATATTGCTGGTAGTAGTGATAAAAGTTTGACTCAAATTTTCCCAAAATTGGGGATTAAAATTTATTGCTTCTAGATTGGATTGATTGGTTTGAATCAGGAAATTACTGGGGTTGGTTTGAAAAACTTGATTACCCAGATCATTATAACCAGTGACAGACCAAGAGTGTTCTCCAGTGGGCAAGCTTAAATCCAAAATTAATTGATATTGATTACTGCTATTATCAATGGTGAGGGTACCAGTGCTGTCATTAAATTCCTGATTGGGTAAGCCAGTCAAAAAAAGTTGTTCATCAATACTTAAGTCTAAATTGGTGAGTTCTTGGCGAATTTCTGGGGGGAGAGTCCAGCTAAAAACGGTACGACCCTGTTCATATAAATTGTTAATTTGCAGGTCATAAAAGAAGTCCTGAGCAGCAATTGGCGCGGGGAGAAAAAAATAAGCCAAAAATAAAAGAGAAAAAAGTAAATGTAGGGTAATTTTGCGCATGGTTGATTATTCCTGATGAGTTTCTTGAACCACTAAAACTAGGTTAATTTTCTTGTTTTGCTGATAATCAATTAGGAAAGTTTCTTGCCAGCCATTTTCTTCGCTAAAGCCAAAACCTGAGCTTGAGCCCAGATAAATTTGTTTTGGGTCCAAGAAAAATTCAAAATAACCGCGGTCATTGGTGGTGGTGATGGCGGCTAGGGAGTGATGGGCGAGCAAATGAATGGCAAGGGTGAAGTTTTTGGCTGGTTCGCCGCTTTTGGTATAGACGCGACCGCTAAAATTGACACGATGGAGATTGGCTAGTAAACGTAGGAGAAAACCAAAAATATAAATTGATAAAATAATTAGATTTAAAAGAGTGGGATATAGTAGGGTGAGGAGAATAACTAAAATAAAGGTAATGCTCCAGATAAAACTAAAAAGATTTAAAACTTTGTAGATAAAATTGACCAAAGATGCAAAAAGAGAGCGCTGATTTTTTTGTTGAGCTGTTTGATTAGTATTTTCTTGGGTTGCTGTTTGACGGCTGAGGGGGATTTGATAAGTGATGCTACTGGCAAAATCAGAACCCAAGCGGAATTTGTCTTGTAAATAAAAGTTTTTAACTTTGCTGTGCTCTGGACGTGGTTCTGGACAGGGATAGAGATAATCGGGGTGAGTAACCAAGAGATAATATTGCCCTTTGAAAAGTTTGAAGCCATTAAAATGACCATGACGATTGGTAATTTGGGATTTGATAAACTGATTGTCTTTTTGGACCACAACTAGGGCTCCAGAAAGACCTTTTTTGTTGACAAAATCATAAACTCGGCCTTTGGGACGGGGAAAGAAAAGGACAATCAGTGCCAAGGGGAGAAAAATAGCAGTAGAGACAATGGGAAAAACTGTGACCGAGAGAATTTCAATTTGGCGCAAGGTTTCATCAGAAAAGCCCAAAAAACCCAGGGCATCTAAGCCATTAAAAGGCACATCCAAGCCTTGGGTGAGAGCATTGATTAAATCGTCGCTGGGACCATCAGCTTGATCAATAGCGGCGGGAGTACAGCTTTCCAAAACAAAGGTAGGGCAAGTTTGACTAGGATTGGTTTGACGATAACAGGGTTGACCAGAGGCAACACAGCTGCTAAAATCGCCTAGTTGACAGCCGTATTGAGTAGGGTCACACCAAAAATATTGGGCTTGATTGCTACAATCGGTGGCAGCATTTTGTAAACAGCCAGTGCCACTTTGATTGTCTTGTTCTATAAAACAGTTCTTGCCGGTGGCAATGCACTCGGTTAGGGTACCGGCTACACATTGACTTTGGTCTTGACACCAGAAATAGGCTTTGCCTGGGGTGGGTTGGGTGGGGTCGGTGGAGCAATCTAGGGCAGCTTGGGTCAAACAAAGTGGTTGGTCTTGGAAATAGCAATTTTTGCCACTGGCGGCGCATTCGGCCAATGTGCCAGAGGTACAAGTGGTATCATCGCTACACCAATGATAGTCTCCCCCACTCTCTGGGAAGGTCCGGAAGCGATAAGTGAGGCTGGTGGCGCTTAAATTATTGCAGGCAGTGGTAGAAATAGACCAGCGATTCCAATCATTGGAATCAAGTGGATCATTGAGGGTAACCAAAGTAGGGTCGGTGAGGGTGAGTTGATAATTGAGTTGTGGCCCTAAACAAAGGTCGCCAGAACTTTCATAGCTTTTTGTCCAAGAAAATGCTGATGTATCGGGATTATTTGGGTTTAAATCATAATCTTGACCGTTGAGAGTAAAAATTTGACTGACCAAGTCGCTTTCTCTGGCGCAAAGGCTCCAGCTAAAATTGGTGATTTTTTGATTGTCGGGGGTCAAAAAATCACTGCTGGGGCTAATTAAGAGTGGATTGAGGGCATTACTGGTACAGGTAAGGCTAGAGCTGGCCTGAAGTTGATTGATGGGGCTTAAAAGGTTGCAGTTACTATGGTCGGTGAGTAAAAGCTTGATGTCCCAAGTAGCTTGGTCGGGGTTTTTGGGCGGCAAATAATCCTGATGCATTTGGAGGGTGATTTGGCGCAAAGGTTGGTCTAGAGTAAGGGTGTATTCTGGAGTGGTATGAGTTTTGCTCAGGTCTATATTTTTGATGAGGCCGATTTCATCAACAATTACTTCCATACTTTTGGGACTGGTGTTTTCTGGATAGGTAAAAACAATGGCGGGACGCAAAGAATTAATGATGCCATTGGGGGCAGTGAAATTGACCGAGGTAAAAATGGAGTCGCGCTCACAGTCATAAGTGCAGATTTCTGAATCCAAGACAAAGGAGTAGGTGGAGCTGCTGGCAGAGAGATTGTTGGGGTCAGTGACAGTGACTGACCAATTGTATTGACCAAATTCTAGGGAATTTTTTAATTGTAAATACCAGATGCCGTTTTCTTGCCAGGCTCGAAAATCAGCTGTATCCAAATTTTGGTTTAAATTTTGGGAAAAGTTATAGACTTGGGAGTTTTCTAGGCGACCGCTAAGATTAAAAGTATAAGTATATGGTCCGGTAACACTAATGGTTTCTGCCCAAGAAAAAATTGGTTGCCTATCGCAAAAATTACTGGGATTGTCCAAGGGGTTTTGGAGGATGGGGGCGGTGGGTGGAACTCTTTGATTGATGATTTGGGCGCGAAAAACAGTTTGATAGCTGCCAATGGTACTATTATTGGTGTGGGTGTAGGTTTGGGCAAAAGTGGGCGCAGCCAATAAAAAAATGGCCAAAAAAGTACTTATAAGTAGAGGGAAGAGTGAAAGAGAGATTTTTTTGGACATATAAGTGAATTTTAACATAATTTGAGTTTAAAAAGTGGCAGTAACAGTATAAGTAATTAAATTTTGGTAAATACCAGTGAGATTGGTATCGGTAGCAACCAGGCGATAGCAAAAATAATTGATACTAGAGTTAAGCAAATTTTGTTTGACAATAGCGGCGGGATTCTCGCCATTTTGCTGGTCGGCAAAATGGCGATAGCCCTGAGTATAATCAAAAAGGCTATCGCCGCCCTGGGCATTTTCTAGGGTTAGGCCCAAGCCACGGCCTTGAGCAGGGCTAGTCCAGGGTTGAGTATTGGTGGGTGACATAGAAAAAACGGTGCTACTGGGTAAGCAGCGATCATCAGTTTGGCCATTGAGGGGGCAGGTGGTGACGGGATTCAAATTATTGTCGCGCAAAACCATTTGATCATCTTCTTGATTGGTAACGACATAATCACTAATATTGCTGGTAACAGTGAGTTTTTGGCTGGCATTGGTAAAGTCAGTATTATTGATAAGGCCAAAATTCACCAAAGTGGCGCTGCTACTGGCGTCATTGGGGCGACCGCAAATATTTTCTCCCAGGGGAGTACCTTCTAAAAGAATGGTAAGCTGGGGCAAAATAGTGGCGGTAACCGTTACAGTTCTGGTGCTAATAGCACCTTCTTTTTGTTGATAGATAATTTGTCCAGCTGAATCAATTTGTCGGACCCAAATCGGGGCAAAAAGATCTGGATTGGGGTCTAAGAGGGGGTCATTTTGGGGGTTGATTAAATTTTCAATTTGAAAAGTATTATTATTGCCAAAGCCGAAATCACCATTGTTACCATTGCCAGTATAAGGGCAGATTAAAAGATGATAATTTTGACCATTGTAAACAGCTTGAGCTTGCTCTGCATTAATAATCTGGGGTGGGCCAAAAGTAAAGCCAGGCACATCGCTGGGACAGCGTAAATTGAGACCTTCTAAATCATAGGTGGAATAATCGGCTATGCCATCAGTAGCGCGACTATCAGGAGCGGTAGCAGCCAAAAGGATTTGAAATTGACCATCACTAATAGTAAAGGGTGAGTCTACGGCAATGGTGAGATTGGTGCGGACACTGGCAGTGGCAGTAGAAAATTGATTAGTAGAAAAGACACTTTTTAGTCGTAAACCGTCATTAGCATTAATTTGAGGAGTAAAACAAGCAGCTAAAAAGAGCTGAAAGCCAAGGATTGCCAGAGGTAAGATTATTTTTGACATATTAATATTAACATTTTACTATTTTTTTGCCGGCTTGACAAGGGGGAAAAAATTGATAGGATATATAAACTATGAAATTAATTGTTGGCTTGGGTAATCCGGGCAATACCTATCAGTTAACTCGGCATAATTTGGGCCGGATGGCGGTGGAGTCTATGGCCGGGGCCTGGAGTTTTGGAGAGTGGCGGAGTGAGAAAAAATTTGCTGGGCTTTTGAACCGAGGCCGGTCTGTAGATGAAGAATTTTTATTGCTTTTACCAGAAACATTTATGAATTTAAGCGGTGAAAGTGTGGCTAAAGTGGTTAATTTTTATCGTTTGGATCCAGAGAGGGATTTATTGGTGGTTTATGATGATTTGGATTTGTCATTGGGGGCAGTTAAGTTAACTGATTCTGGGCCGCGGGCGCATAATGGGGTGATGAATATTCAAGAGAAATTGGCTGGGGCTAAGTTTGCCCATTTGCGCCTAGGTATAGAAAACCGGGGGGTGGAAAAAATCCCTGCTGGCAAAGATTATGTTTTGGGGAAGTTTTTTCCAGATGAATTAATGATGATTAAACAAGAAATTATGGAGTCGGCGGGGAAAATGGCAATTTTATGGGCTAGAACGCAAAGAAAGATGTAAATGGCTTTTGGACGTTTGGGTGAGAGTTTGGATAAAGCGTCTTTGCAGGATCGGTTTGCCAGGCAAGAAGAAAATAAGCGAGTAAGTAAGCCAGAGCAGCTTTTGGCTTTGCAAATTGCGGATGAATTGGATGATAGAGAGCATAAAGCAATTTATTTGGCTTTATGTAAAAA
>CAYJFT010000019.1:0-12694 GCA_964369765.1 uncultured Pseudomonadales bacterium
CGCCGCCTCCCGGATGGTAACTGCTGGATGGTTGACAACCTGGCCTACGGCGGCGCCAGCGCTCAGGGAGGATCCGACGCTTGCGCCAGTAAAACTTCTTTCAATGGTAATACCACTGCCTCACCCACTAATCGCTTTGGCCTTGATACTTACGGTGAGTGTCGGAATAACCCCAACAACCCAGAATATGGTTATTTGTATAATTGGCAGGCTGTTATGCAGCAACCGACCGCTACTTATAATGTTAATTATAGTGGCTCACAGTATGGCATTGCCGGTCTTTGTCCAGCGGGTTGGACGGTACCAACAGGTGGTAAAGACGGAGAATTTTACAACTTATCCGAATTGTCACAGTGGACATTAGATCAGTGGCGTTCCCCATCAACTTTTAATGGAATTTATACTGGCTACAGCACAGGCAATAGCACTATTAGTTCAATTGGTACAACCGTAGGTTATTGGACCAGTACACAAATAAGCAAATCAAATGCTTATGACTTAGGCCTAAGTAATAGTGGCACGGGTTTAGAAAACAATTATAGTAAAATTTATGGTTTTTCTCTCCGCTGTCTCATTTCCTTCCCCCAGACACCCAATAATTTCTCTTTCATCTGTTCCCCAAATCAAATCGACCTTGACGTCGCTCCCATTAGCGGTGATACTCTACGCTGGTATGACTCCCCTGACGCCATTACACCAGTTCACGAGGGTTTAGTTTTCTCCCCTGCCACTCCCACAACCCCACTCTATTATTATGTCTCCACTTACAATTCCTCCACTGGTGAAGAATCGGATCGCCTAGCTATTCCCATCTCCGCCAATCAATGTCTAGTTATGCAGGAATTTACCAAAGAAAAAGCTCAACTTCTCACTCAGTGCACTCAAGATGAATGCTTTCCAGACTCATCTCTAGAACTCGTAGACGAGCGAGATAACAAACAATATACTGTCCGCCGCCTCCCCGATGGCAACATCTGGATGGTAGACAATCTCGCCTACGGTGGAGCCAGCGCTCAGGGTGGAGTTAATGGCTGTGCAAATCGCAGCACATTTATTGCTAATGGTTCAGCCAATCCTTCTAATCGTTTTGGCCCTGGTACTTACGGCGATTGCATTGATCCTGCTGTAGCAACAATAACTTCTGGACATTCCAGGCACTGTGGGTCAACAGGAACTCTTGTAGGTCAATGTGGCTACTATTATAATTGGCAAGCCGTCATGCAGGAAGCCAGCGCTTATTACAACACTAGTTATACTGGCTCACAGGCTAATCACCAAGGTCTTTGCCCAAGTAATTTTATTGTTCCAGAAGATGAGCAATATGTTAATTTGGATATTACTTTTGGTGGCAGTGGTGCAAATAGTCAAACTACTGCAAGTGTTGTAGAAAAATGGCGATCAATAGATTTCTTTAACATAACTTTAGCAGGTTACTATACAACTAGTAGCAATGAACAAGGATATAGTAGTCCAATATGGAGTGCAACTCAACTTTCAACAGCGCAGTCGAATTATTATTCACTGGCAATTGGAGGAAGCACAATTTTTCCAAATAGATCTAATAATAAAAACATAGGATTTCCTCTCCGTTGTCTCCTCCCCCTCGAATAATAATCCAACTACCGAGAAATCCTCGGTAGTTCACTCCCCGCACTCACTACTCCACAACCCCACCCCCGCCGCCCTCGCTGCTGCCTCTGCCGCCGCAAACAGATCCTGATATTTTACATCGGGTGGATAACTACTGGCATTGGCATAACCCTCGGCCACCAAAAGCTCATTGACCATTTGCCCGTCCGCCAAATAGACATAACGCAGCAAGCGATCATAGCGATCTTCATCACTCACATCCATTTCTAGATAGACCACTTTGCCCTCTACCAATTCCACATTTTTCTCGCTAGCATTTTTGCCATAACACTCCACCCCTTTGCCCGGCGCCACCGTCTCTGGTGTATTTATCCCGATGTAACGGACTTTTTCCCCAGACTCCAGCTCCACCGTATCTCCATCGACCACCCGCGTCACTAGCACCGCCTCTACATTCTTCCCCGCCAAACTGGCTGGAATTTCTCCGCTCACCACTTCTCCTCCTGCGCTCGCCCCCGTCCCATTCTCAATCAGCGTACTTTCTATCGCCACCGGGCTCGCGCTCGCCACCACCTCGCTCTCTGCTTCACCTAAATCCAGTCCTAGCTCACTACTAGTATATGACAAAATCTCTTCGCCAAAAGGAATTTTACTCACCCCAAAAATTCCCACCCCCGCCACAATTACCGCAAAAATTAGATATCTAGTTTGTTTTTTCATTCCCCCATTATAGCAAGAAAAATCCTTTTACCCCAGCCAATTAAATCAAACCAATCTCTGTTAGCTTTTCCCGTAAATTATCCCCATAGATATAAATTTTTTGCCCCGCCCCACCGTCTTTGACTTTGAGCAAATATCCCCCGCTAATTTCTTTGAATTTATAAGCTTTGCGCGCGCTCCCAAATTTCCCCACAATTATCCCCGGGCAAATCTTGCAATCTATTTCTTCCAAGCGACGCAAAATTGGCAGCGCCGACTCGATAATTGTCGTGTGTTTGGGCATTAAAAATCAGTCTTGGTTTCTCGATAATTTTGCATCAAGCTTTTGAGCATATTCATCATTTGCACTTTTGCTTTGGGGTCCAGATCTTGAGCCTCTCGCCAAATTTTACTCAGTTTTTTTGGTGAGACTTTGGCCAAATCACTCACCTCGTCAACTCCAGCTTTTTCCAGAATATTAAAAAAAATTTGAAAGAAAAATTCCCGCTCTTTTCTAGTTTTTTTCTTTAGCCAAGAATTAAAACTATGGCTAAAGCGCCGGATTGTTCTGGAACTGGCTGGTAGATAGACCAGATTATCATTTTTGATCAGCCAACTATAAGCTTCATGTTGCATTACTCCCAGGCGCTTACTTTTGATCACTAAATAGTCCCGGCTTTGCTCCAAAAGTAAGCCCACAATTGACGATTGCGGCAAGATCTTAATATATTTATCCCGCACTTGTCGCAATTGCCATTTATCCCACCAATTTAGATTCAGTCCCGGTCCATCAAAATTAAAAATTTTGCCCAGGCGCTTTTTGTGATAGCCAGACAGCGCTAGCGCGCCATAAGTTCCAATCGTTCCTCCTTTGCTATGGCCCACCACAAAAAGCGCCCCACTGGTTTTGCGCGCCACTTTTTTCAGATACCGCTCTGCTTCTTTTTGCGCTGGGATGGTTTTGCTAAAAGTCAAATTAAAGTCTTCTTCCCAGCCCACCAATTCATCATTGGTCCCCCGAAAAGACACCCATGTTTCCTGCTCACTGACCAAAAAAGTTACCCCGCTAAACTGTTTGGTCACTCGCGGATCAAATTCTTCTACATAATAATTGAGCTTAATCTCCCGGTAGCGCGGATTATTTGCTACTGCCGCCAATAGCCTCTCCGCTTTTTTTCCCGCCAAAATCTTTTCAAACATTTTCGGATAACCCGAGGATTTTTTTGCCGCTTCGCTAGCAAAAAAATCCAAGCTCACACTCACCTTATCTTTGCGCAATTCCGGCACCACCGCCCCAAAATTTATATATGCTAGCTGCGAGAAAATCAGCCCATCAATTATCCCCAGTGGCTTTGTGGCCACACTTTCCTGATTTTCTCGCGCATATTCAATTAAGTCACTCATAATTTTACTTTCTTAGCCAAATTATATCACCCCAAAGTAAAACTAGCAAACTCACAATATGCTTTTTCTCTTAGCCCGGGATACGCCCGTATCCCGGGCTACATTCTTAATTATTTCTAGAGTTCTGATCGCCCTCATCCATCATCATTTGCCCTTCATCACGCATCATCTCGCCCGCATCCATCATCATTTGCCCTTCATCACGCATCATATCATCTCCATCACCGCTATTGCCACTATTATTCTCATCGCGCATCATTTGTGTTTGCTGATCTTGCGTATCTTTCATGTCGTTTTGCATCTGATCCATTTTTTGTGTAGTCTCCTGATGACCATCTTCTAGGGTATTGAGCCGACCACGGTCATCTTGATGCCACCTGACATTTTCATCGTGCTTACTCATAGTAAAGACAGCCAAAAAAATCACCGCCAAGATACAAATTGCAGTTAAAATAGTAACCAAGAGAAGCCAAGAACGCATTTGCTGATGTTGATGATAAATTTCCGTATTAGAGTTATTATTTCCCTCGCCGCCGCTCATACGGTCTTTCATTTTCTCTTCCATGCTCATATTTGCTGTAGGCATATGATCCTTTCATTTTGACCTCTCATACATTGCCAACAAACACCGCAGGCAAGCATTGGGTTAAAAATAATTAATATTAGCCTATTTTATCTTGGTAGAAAATAATCCGAGCATCTATAAATAGTTAAAAAATAATGAGTAAGTGGCGCGTATCTCACTCAATTAAGGTCTTTTGGCGCCTCATCAATCTTGCCTTTTACCGAATAAACTTCGTCAAAACCTTTTTGATCCTCTCACTTTTGCCAGTTCTAGTGAAATAAAAAATCTGCATAATCTATTATAACATTTTATTACTCAGGCAGCTTTAATTCCTCTTTATTCTCTGCGCTCATAAACTAGATCCACGATTCCATTATAATTGCGCGTCAACTTTAATTTCAATTTTGTTTCCACTCCCGGCTCTTCCCAGAGTCTAATTCCCTCGCCCAATAAAACTGGCATTACCGAAACAATCAGCTCATCCACCAAACCAGCTCTGATAACCTGCTGGACTAATTTTGCCCCACCCATAATCCAAATGTCGGCACCTTCGGCACTCTTCAATTTCTCAAGCAATCCCAGGAGGTCGCTGGTAAAAGTAATTTCTTTTTGATCTGGCTCCACTTTACTTGTCACTACATAACTCTGCTTACCCTCATAAGGCCAATTCCCCGGCGCTAACTCAGTAATCACTTGTTCATAAGTTGTCCGCCCCATTACCACCGTATCTACACTCTGAAAAAATTCTTCATAACTACCCATATTCTCCGCGTCGCTCCCATCGCCGCCTAGCCAAGAGACATCTTTGTCCCGCCGCGCCACATAGCCGTCCAAACTTATTGCTAGATAGACTTTAATTTTCTTCATTTTATTTCCTTTCTTAATTTTCCATAACAAAGTACGTCACTAACTTCTCCATCTTTGTCCGCCGCTTCTCTTAGTTTTCCTTCTAGTACAAATCCATTCTTCTCTAAAACTCGCTGCGAGGCTAAGTTAGGCGCAAAAACTTGCGCACTTATCCTCCTCAGGCCTAGTTTCTCAAAAGCTAGTGCACAAATCTCTTCCACCGCCTGACTCATAATTCCTCGCGACCAATCTTTGCTTAGTAAAAAATAACCCAGTTCTGCATCGCTTTGTGAAACCGACGAATTCTTAATGATACTTATTGTCCCCACAATTTCTCCATTACAACTAATGCCCCGAAACAAGCCTTTTTCTCCCTCTTCTTTTTCAACCTTTTTAAACCATTCTTCGGCATCTTTTTCCTGATAAGGATAGGGGAGATGATTGGATAAAAACCGTCTGTCTGCTTGATTGCAAACTCTTATTAAATCAGTCTTCAGTTCACTAGTCCAAGGAATTAATTCTATTTTCATTAGGAGTATTTTACCATTCTAACTTGATTTGTTTCAAGCAAAAAAATTCAAATTTAACCAGAGTCTCCTACTTGACAAAATGACCTATATGTGATAAAATATAAGACATTCTTATGCAACAGCTTGCCAGCTTTTCAATAAAAGAAAATCAACGGCGACAAAGGTATAAGAATAAAGGTTCTAAAAAACTCAGTGCACTTACTCTCATCAGCAATAAGCTGACAAAAATTTATCTTCACACGTCGTGTGAAAAAGGAGGAAAAATGAAAATAAGGTTTTTGGCAAAGGAAGTAAAGTTTTCCCAAAAAAGTTACAAGGAAACTTGTAATTTTAGCATTGAAATCTCACTTAGAGATGGTGATAAAACTGTGGTCTATGCACAAATTATTAAAAAAAGAGGGATAATTTGGCATAGCGCATGGGGTATTCACAATGAAACACTTGTTTCGAGTGGAGAAATCAATGAAAAAATTGTTGAAAAATTTGCTTTAACAGAGAAAGACATAGAGCAAATCAACGCAACTATCAACCAAATAGTTGATAGGGAACTTATCAGAGAAATTGAATTTTAGAACTTTTCAGCTGGGAAATAAAACTCCCAGCTGATTTTTTTCGTGAATCGCTTATTAATAAGGTATAATACTTAGATAGGAATAACAAATGAATAATTATCTCATCTTGCACGGCAGCTTTAGTAGTCCATTGGAAAATTGGTTTCCATATTTAAAAAGAGAAATAAAAAAACTAGACTATAAAGTCGCAGTGCCTCATATGCCCATTGGAGTAAATATTCAGAACTATGATTCATGGTCTAGAGAAATTGACAAATTTGTGAATAATGGTTTTATTAATGAAAACACCATAATATTTGCCCATTCAATCGCTCCAGTTTTCACCTGTCAGTACTTAATAGAAAACAGAATTAAAGTAAAAAAACTAATATTTGTTTCTGGATTTAATAATTTTTTTGCTGCAAACAAAGAATTTGACAATGTTAATGCTAGTATGTTTTGCAACAATATTGCTCAAATTAAAAAATATTGCCAATATATATTTTGTCTTTACTCAGATAATGAACCCTATATTCCCTATGATAAAGAAAAAGAATTTGCAGATAGTATTACCAAAAATCAAATCATTATAAAAAACGGCGGTCACTTAAACTCTGAGAGTGGCTATACACAATTTCCTGAATTAATTCAATTTATTTAAAAGATGTGTCTGTAAATATCAAAGTCGCCAAAAAACCTGGCCTTCAAACAGTTTGTTTTCACTTTATAAACAATTCTAATTATATTTTCCAGTTATTAAGTTTTTCTTAATAACTACGTAATTAATCTGCAAAAACCCAATCTGATTTTCAACTCTCCGGGATTTCCGGATAGTTCAAAAAACAAAATCACATCAAGGTTATAATAAATCATTGATTTGCCGCTAATTTCGGAATTTCCGAATTTACTCCTCAATTACCAAAAAACCCCGATAAATCAACATTTTTTAACTACCGAGGATTCCTCGGTAGTTCATTTGGCGACCATTGCTGAACAATATTCGAACCCAATTTGACCTAAGAAGCAGTGAAATAAGCTCTATATTTAAATCAATATTGCATAATTCAAAATCAGAAAACACAGATCAACAATCACATGTGATATAATTCCAACAATGAAAAATGAAATAATCAAAATCGTTGGAGCCAGAGAAAACAACCTGAAAAACATCTCGCTAGAAATCCCTAAATATAAACTCATTGCTCTCACTGGTGTCTCTGGAAGTGGTAAAAGTAGTTTTGCCATGGATATTTTGCAAAAAGAATGCCAGAGGCAATATTTAGAGTCAATGGGTATGGTCACCGATGGTTTAAATAAGCCTCAGGTTGATAGCATCATCGGACTTTCCCCATCTATTTCTGTGGGTCAAAAAGTTCTTTCTAGAAATCCTCGCTCCACTGTTGGGACATACACTGAAATCTCAACTTATCTGCGTATTCTCTTTGCTAAGTTGGCCACTAGAGTGTGTCCAAATTGTCAAGGGAAAATTCCGCCCAACTTTGACGAAGATGAAGAGGTTGATTTTACAGATGCCCTCTGTCCTCATTGCAAAACAAGTTTGCCACATTTGAGCATGGCAAGTTTCTCTTTTAATAAAACCGAGGGCGCCTGTCCCAAATGCAAAGGCTTAGGTGTCATCAAAGACATTGATTTAAATCAGTTAATTGATAAAGAACTTAGTATTAGAGACGGAGCAATAAAAATTTGGGGAACCAAGGCATTCTGCGAGCACTACTCAAATGTTTTTGCAGCCTGCGGCAAACACTATGGCTTTGATTTTGACGTTTCCAAGCCAGTCAAGGATTATAATGATTTAGAAATGCTAGTTTTACTTGACGGAGTAGAGTCTTTGCAGTTTAAGAAAAGATTTCCCCACATCAAGAAACCTAAGCGAGTCATGGACGGCTATGTTGAGGGACTTCGCACTTTTGTTAATAAAAAAGTTATCGAATCAGCGACCAAAAAAGTGGCAAATCCTATCATTGCCAAAGCCATAATTAGTACTCCATGCGATGAATGTGGAGGCACTCGACTTGGTTTTGATGGTAGGACTGCCACCGTGAGTGGAAAAACTATTGTTCAAGTTAGTCAGCTTACAATGCTTGCTCTGGTGGAGTTTTTAGAGGATATGCAAGCAAGCCTCTCCCAGGCTGCAAAAGAAATCTCTTTGGCTATCAATAACGATATTTTAAATCGTGTCAACGGTCTTGTGAAAATCGGCCTGGATTATTTATCACTTGATCGTACGGTTAGTACTCTCTCAGGTGGTGAAAGTCAACGGATTAGACTCGCCAGTATTCTAGCAAGCGGACTCACTGGCGTATTGTATATTTTGGACGAACCAACAACGGGACTACATCCCAAAGATACCAAGCTCCTACTTGATTCCATAAAAAGATTGCGTGACCTGGGCAATACACCTATTGTTATTGAACATGATATGGATTTTGTCAAGGCTTGTGATCATGTTATTGATTTTGGCATTGGAGCCGGTACTCTTGGTGGAGAAATTGTCGCCAGCGGCACAGTTTCTCAGGTTGCAGCAAGCGAGAAATCCCAAACAGCCAAATATCTAAGAGCAGAAAAAACTTCACCTAATGATCAAATCCGCAATGCAAGCAAATTTCTTGAAGTCAAAAATGCCAGCATTCACAACTTAAAAAATGTCTCAGTAAAAATTCCCTTGAGTCAGCTTGTTTCGTTTATTGGAGTTTCTGGTAGTGGCAAAAGCAGTCTTGTTTTTGATGTTATTGAGCAAAAAAAGCACACTGATGGTATTTCCGGATTTGAGTATATTTCTCAGGTCATCAAAATTGATCAAAGTCCAATTGGCAGACAAAGCAGAAGTAATATTGCTACGTATACCGAAGTTTTTTCTCTAATCAGAGAACTATTTTCACAGCAACCAGAAGCCAAAAAACTTGGACTCAGGCCAGCTGACTTTTCTTTCAATGTTAAAGGTGGGCGTTGTGAAAAATGTGAAGGCTTGGGTGTAATTGCTCTTGATATGCAATTTTTGGATGATCTTGAAGTTATTTGCCCCGTCTGCAAAGGTCAGAGATTTAAGAAGAAAATTCTCTCTGTGACTTATGCCGGAAAAAACATCTCCGATATTTTAAACATGACCGTGTTGGAAAACCTGAGTTTTTTTGCCAACAACAAAGAAATTTATAAAAAACTAAATACGATTAATGAGGTTGGCTTGACCTATCTCAAGCTCGGTCAATCAACCAACACTCTTTCTGGGGGTGAATGTCAACGGCTCAAACTCTCAAAAGAACTTGCAAAAAATAACAACGGACATGTTTTATATCTTCTCGACGAGCCAACCACTGGTCTTCATCCAGCAGACAGTGAAAAACTACTAACTTTATTGAGAAAGTTGGTCTCAGCAAACAATTCCGTATTTGTAATCGAACACAATCCAGATATTATAAAAAACAGCGATTATGTTATCGAACTTGGCCCCGCTGGCGGAGATAAAGGTGGAGAAATTATTTCACTAGGCACACCTTTTCAGGTTACCCAAAATACCAAAAGTCCCACGGGAAAATTTTTAACTTAAATAAAGAAGTCCATTTAAAAAAAATCAATCTTAACTTCCTTTTTTCTTTTAACTACCTTGCTATTTTCTGGGTCAACTAGATTATCAATTGCACCAGCGGCAATTGCCCATAAATAAATACTGGCAACCGTGCCATAAGGTGAATATCTATTGCGATATCTTTCAAACATGCTCTTGCTGATAGTTTTATGACGATAAAGCATTCTGAGTCCTCGATGAATCGCTAAATCGCCAAAACTAAAAACATCTTTTCGCTGCAGCGCACTTGCAAGAAGCATTTCTGCTGTCCAAACCCCTATTCCTTTTAAACCACATAGATAATCAATCACCTCTTTATCAGAAAGTTGGTGTAAACGACTTAAGTCAATCTCGCCAGAGCAAACTTTATTGGAAAAGTCCATCAAGTACTCAGCCTTTCTAAATGTGGTTCCAAAGGCTTGTATTTCTTCAATACCAAGTGGGTTAAGGCTAATAGCTGTGACTTTGCCAAGTTTTTCTTCCATTCTCCCAAAAACAGTTTCTCTGGCTTGTCTGGAAATCTGTTGACCTATAATTGCTCTAATAATAGCCGTAGAAACATCTTTATCAATTGGTCGCTTTAGTAATCCAATCTTATCAATTGCTTCACCAAGTTTCTTATCTCTTTTCTTCAAATAAGTTATTTCCTCAAGATCGTATTGAAAAAATGGCTTCTGATTTTCTTGCATAATTATTTTCTAAATGAAGAAATCATAAAATACTAAATTGTCTCACCAAAATCAAAAAAAAACCCGATAAATCGGGATTTTTCAACTGCCGAGTAATCCTCGGTAGTTCATTTGGCGACCCAGAAGGGAATCGAACCCTCGATCTTCTCCGTGACAGGGAGACATGTTAACCGCTACACCACTGGGCCAAGCTTTCTTCTTTTGTTTAGAGGAATAGTATTGTAACACACCCACGCGCGAAAAACAAGGTCTTGTTTTTCGCGCGATTTAGGGTAAAATGCACTCCATAATCACTATTTTGCGCCCGGCGGGCCCTTAGAAAATTATTATGAAATACATCTTTGTCTCGGGAGGAGTCTTATCAGGTTTAGGTAAGGGCGTCACTGCCGCTTCCCTAGGTGTCACCCTCAAGGCCCGCGGTTACAAAGTCACCAATATCAAATGTGAAAATTATCTCAATATTGATTCTGGTAATATCAATCCTATTGAGCACGGTGATGTTTTTCTCTGTGAAGACGGCACCGAGGCTGACCTAGATTTGGGTACCTATGAGCGCTTCTTGGGGCAGCAAGTCAGCCTGAAAAACTACACCACTATCGGTCAAATCTATCAATCTGTCATCCAAGACACCTGCGACCTCAAATTCAAAGGCGCCACCGTTGATGCCATTCCCTATATTCCCAATGAAGTCATTCGCCGCATCAAAGCCGCTGGTGAAGGCTTTGACATTGTTTTGGTCGAGCTTGGTGGCTGCGCCGGTGAATATCAAAACATCGTTTATTATGAAGCCAATCGTATTCTCAAACTCCAAGAACCAGACAATGTTATTCATTTGCATGTCACTTATTTCCCCAAACCAGATCATATCAATGAACTCAAGTCCAAACCCTCACAGCTCTCAGTCAAACAACTTAATGCCATGGGCATACAGCCCGATTTTGTTATTGGCCGGGCCTCAATCAGCATTGACGACAAGCGCAAAGAAAAAGTCGCCTATTATTGCAATCTCTCCAAAGATGATATTATCTCTAATCCCGATTGCGACAGCATTTATGAGCTGCCCCTGATTTTTGAAAAGCAAAACTTTGCCAGCCGGGTCTTGCAAAAACTTCAGCTCAAAGACCGTCCTGCTGATCTCTCTGCTTGGGAAAAAATGGTCCGCAAAGAAAAAGCCCCCAAAGCCAAAAAAGTCACCATTGCGATTATTGCTAAATATTTAAGCAGCGGCGACTATGAGCTCAAAGACTCTTATGCCTCACTTCTGGAATCTATTGACCACGCCGTCAATGCTGCCGGCGCTGACCTAGACCTACGCTTTGTTAAATCCGAAGAATTAGAAAAAGACACCCCCGCTGCCTGGCAAGACCTGCACGCTGCTGACGGCGTCATTGTCCCCATCGGTTGGGGCAAGCGCGGGGTAGAGGGTAAAATCGCTGCCATCAAATACGCCCGGGAAAACAAAGTTCCTTACTTGGGTCTCTGTTATGGTATGCAATTGGCCGTGATTGAATTTGCCCGCCACGTCGCTGGCATGGCAGATGCTCACACTACCGAAGTCGCTCCTAAAACCACTCACCCCGTGGTCCACGACATTCCAGTTAGCGACCAGCATCAGACCATCAAAGGCGCTGGCGCTAGTATGCGCCTGGGCGCTTTTGACACCGTTCTGCGCCCCAAGAGCTTAGTTTATAGCATTTACAAAAAAGCCCAGGCTTTTAAAGATGAAACCGATGGCCTTGTTTCCGAGCGCCACCGCCATCGCTATGAAGTCAATAATTCTTTCCGCCCCGCCCTAGAAGAGCACGGCCTAATTTTCTCTGGTACTTCCCCCGATGATTTCTTTGTCGAAATGATTGAACTCCCCCAAGACGTCCATCCTTTCTTTGTCGCCACTCAGGCCCATCCCGAATATAAATCAGAGCCCCTCCGTCCCCACCCCCTCTTTAGCGCCTTTATCAAAGCTTCATTGACCAAAAAATAGTTTATACTATTATTATCTATGTCCACTGCCAAGCCCGACTTTGTTCATCTGCACGTCCATACCGAGTTTTCTTTGCTCGACGGCCTCTGCCGCATTGATCCTCTGATGGAGCGCGTCGCTGCCTTGAACCAATCGGCCGTCGCCATCACTGATCACGGCAATATGTATGGCAATATTCAGTTTTACAATGCGGCTTTGGCCAGTGAAACCCCAATCAAACCAATTATTGGTTGTGAAGTCTATGTCGCCGCTAATT
>CAYJFT010000020.1:0-1869 GCA_964369765.1 uncultured Pseudomonadales bacterium
ATTTTAACAAACCGGACCGAAAGTCTTTTTCTCTCTTTATTTTTCCCCGAATAATTACCGCAGCAGCCACCATTAGGCTTAAATGCCCCAAAGTCAGCCCCACCACGGCTGGCAAAGCCCCTCTGGTAACATAAACTAAGGCCAATAAAATCCCCGCTAAAACTGCTATAATCAAGCTTTGCTTCACCTCTCTCTTACCCTCTCTCCAGGCTAAATATTGCCGCAGCATTACCGCAACCAGACCACAAAGCAAGAAGACTTCTCCTAAATAAATCCGCCCCAACAAATAATCTACCAGCCAACCATTAAGCGTAGCCGCATTTTCTCCCCATTTAATAAATAAATTTAGGGCTAGCGTCCCTATTCCCAGATAGAAACAGCTATTCTCAAATTTTCCCCACCAATTGCCAACCTGCATCACTCATCACTTTCACCACCTCTGCTCGCACTGGCGTCACTTGCTCCCCACTCACCGCTTCCTTTTTATCTCGATAATAATAGGTAAAAGTGAAATTCGCCTTATAAACATCTTTTAAATCCACTCGCTCAATTAATTCACTCACTGCCTGCATTTTCGCTATTGCCGGCCCTATTTTCTCCCCCTCTGGGACCACAAAAGTTAAATCTTCAATAATTACTGGCTGTTTAGAAATAGCCCGATACTCTGGATAATCACTTTGCAGCTTTATCAGCGGCTCCATTAATAACTCTGCAGCCACTTTCCCCTCTTGCTGATTATAAAATTGCCCCAGCAAAACCTTATTCTCAGCCTTGCCAGCGTAAATCTCCCCCCACTCATTCACCTCACTCTCCTTGACATAAAGCAAGCTTAAAATCTCTTCTACTAATGCCCGCAACTGCCGATAACCCTGCTCACTCACCAGACTTAAACGCAATTCTTCCTCACCCCCTCCATTGCTCCCCACCTTATACACCTTAGCCAATTCAAAAAGCCCCATCAAACCAGTTGTTTTACCCCGATTTTCTTGATAAACTACCAATAAAGATGGATAGAGCCTCCCCCGCAAATAAACCATTTCTTCACTCAGGGGATTACTGACTCGCAATTTCTCTTCTAGCGGCCCACCCTCGGCCCGGGCCAGCTCCTCACTTACCAGTGAATAAGTATACACCTCTATTAGGCCCCGCCCCGCCAGATAATGCTTTATCTTTTCTTCACTATTAAAATCATACTCACCCTGCTTTTTAATCGTCACCACCGGGAAATCCAGGCTCCCTTCTATCCGGGCATAGCCATAAATCCTCGCTACCTCTTCAATCAAATCGGCCTCTAGACTCACATCTGCCCGCCGAAAACTCGGTACCCCAACTTGCCATTCTCCCGTCCCCGTCTGCTCCAACCCAAAACCCAAACTCCTCAAAATCTCTTCCACCCGCTCGCTCGACAATTCTACCCCC
This sequence comes from uncultured Pseudomonadales bacterium, assembly GCA_964369765.1. Classification (GTDB taxonomy): domain Bacteria; phylum Patescibacteriota; class Microgenomatia; order UBA1400; family PJMF01; genus JAUNST01. Next base: position 1,420 of record CAYJFT010000020.1, read on the forward strand.
AGATAAGCATTAATCCGTGCCAAGCGCAAAGCATTTTCTTGCCCCTGCTCCCCCCGCGCCCCCTCACCCCAAATATCCACCACTTCACTAGCCACTTTGGCCCCACAAATTTCCTGGAACAAACCCACTCCCCGGACCAAAACATCACTCGCCAACTCCGGATCCACGTTTTTCTCATTCAAAATCGCCGCCAAAGTTCTAATCGCATGCCCCATACTCGCCTGGCGCACTACCATTGCCTCTAGGTTTTCCAACCAAAAAAGCACCCGCGTGGTCCCCTGATCAATCGCTGTATTAGCTGTCCCTTTAATCGCCGGCAAATCAATAATTTCCCCCACCCCATTTTGGAAAACTACCTCGCCACCAATGGGCTGATGCTGCGCCCCCGCCAGCGTCCCAGATTTCTGCCCCGCGTGCGCCTGCCGGCTTATTATCGGCGCGGCCCGGGGG
>CAYJFT010000020.1:1879-4605 GCA_964369765.1 uncultured Pseudomonadales bacterium
TATCATAATCAAAAGCATGACAAGGATGCCCCAACTCATGGGTAATATAATTGGTAATATCAATAGTGCTCCAGTGAATATTTTCCCCCACCTGTTTTAAACGCCGTCCCATCCACTCTGGTGTCGCTACCCCCGTCACCCCGTCCAAAACCACCGCTAGCACTCGCCGCAGAGCCCCCGTTTCATTTTTAATCACTGGTAAGGGCAAATCCGCCCGTACTTTCCCCACCCCCAATTGCTTCAAACTCAAACTCTCTGTCGCCCCTGTCTCCCGAAACTCTGCCTTTATCCCTGCTCCACGCAAAATCACTGCTGCCTCGCGGGCAAAACCCCGGATACAAGCACTATCCACCCGATTAGTGGTCACTTCCACATCATAAACTCTCTCACCCTCTCTCTCTTCTATTCGCTCTACACTCGGGCCAGCCAAAGACACCTCTCTGGCAATTTCTTCTGGAGAAGCCTCTGTCACTAAATACTCTCTTAACCAAGAATCAGGTACATATATATTCATATCCTCTAATTATACCACGGTTATTCGCCCTGCTAAATGATATAATTCCTCTATGTTAAGTAAAAATATGCGCCTGCGCGGCCAAATCAGCAATCAATTTTTTCACACGGCTAAGCGCCAAGTCACCCCCCTGGGTCTTTGTTATTTTTATAAACTTCCCCCCACAAAAACCCCCACCATCCCCGCTTTTCCCGCCCAAATTGCCTTTATCACCCCCAAAAAAACTTTTCGCTCCAGCGTTTCCCGCCATGCCGCCCGCCGCCGCGCCGTAACCATCGTTCGCCACAATTACAGCCAATTCCCCCCCGGGCAATATGTTTTCGTTCTCTCCCGGGACATCCTAAAATCAGATCACTTAAGCCAATTCAAACCATTTGCCTCCCCTTAAACTTTCCCCGCCTTTTTTTTGAGTCACTTTCAATCATTTTCCCCCGCTTTTATCTAGTATAATACCCCAAATTACTGCTTGATAGAGTAGGGGAGTCATTAGCGACTTCTACTCCTTTATCCGCAGCGCTCTTTTACAACAAAACTTTTATGATTCCGGAGGTAAAATTATGAAAACTACTCTTGGCCAAAAATCTTTACTTAGTATCCCCATTTTTATTCTTAGCGTGGGCATATACTTCAATTTCACCGCTTTGGTCATCGCTTTACCAATTCTCGGCTTTTTTGCTGGCTTTGAATTAGCCAAAAGCTGCCCTCAGCCCACCTCGCTAGGCTTACCTCTCCTGAGTATTTTTACCGTCACCGGTTTTATGCTCCCCGCTTTCACCTATGCCTATCTTTTTCCCCGTGCTGATATTAGCACTCCGCCCCTTTTTTATTTAGTCTTTGTCATTACTGTCATGCTCACTGATACCGCCGCCAATCTTTATGGCGCGCTCTGGGTCAAAAAGCTCCGCCGCCACTCTAGACCTTTCGCCCTCAATATCTCTCCTAATAAAACTTGGGCCGGCGCTTTCGCTGCTCTGATTGTTGGCACCCTTGGCTTCCCTCTTCTCCTCACCCTCTTTAATTCCTTCGCTCCTTTACCCACCAGCTTTCCCCAGAGTTTTACCACTCCCTTTACCACCCCCTTTACTTATTTAACCGGTTTTACCTTGGCTTGGATTAGCATCCTAGGTGATCTCTTTTATTCGCATCTTAAAAGAAAATGGCAAGTCAAAGATTATTATTACTCCCAAAAACGCAATCAATACGGCTTTCCCTCCCAAAAAGCTTTTTTAGGTGCTCACGGTGGCCTTTGCGATCGTTTTGACGGGCAAATTTTTGTCAATTATTTTGTCATCCTTTGGCTGATTATTCTCCCAGATTTATTTAGATCTTTTTCCACCCTAGACGGCTTAATTGTCTTTTTCTTCTGTAGCTTGTTTTCCTTTTTGCTATATCTGAAAATCAGCTATTTTGGCGAAAAAGGCTTTGATCTTTACCTGCGGTAAAAACTGCGCAAAATTGATGCATACAATAAAAGTTTTGTTTGTAAATTTATGGGGGGATTTTGGACGCCAGTCCAAAATCCCCCCTTTTTTTTTACCTAATTCAAAACTAATTTAACTATAAAATTATAAAAAACCGCAGTATAATAAACTAGAAAGAAAAAATTATGAGTCAAACTAGAACAACTACATATCAAGGAAGAAAAACTAGAGTTGCCGAAACAAAAGCAACGGTTTTTTCTTGGGCAAAAATTCAAAAGGAAATAAAGAAAAAAATCAATGCTTATAAAAACGCGCAGTCCAGGCGCCAAGGGGAAAAAATTATTAGAAAGAACCAACCTGGATGTCGCAACGTGGAGGAGTTTTTCAAGAACCTGGAAAACTAAGTAAATATAGTTTAATTGCCACCAATCAATTTAAACGAGACAGCAAAAAAGCCCGCAAACAGGGCAAAGATTTTCAAAAAGTGCAAGCAGTAGTTAAGCAATTAGCCAATGGTGAAGTTTTAGTAGCAAAATATCGCGATCATGATTTAACTGGAAACTGGAAAGGCTACAGAGAATGTCATTTAAGTGGTGATTGGCTATTAATTTATCAAATTTGTGGAGATAAATTAATTTTGCATCGTTTGGGTTCGCATAGCGAATTACTGGATTAGAAAAGATTTACGGGAGGGGGGTTTTTTGCGGCCGGGCACCAACGCCCCCCCTTTTTTTGATTTTTTGACTACACCCCCCCGTGGCCCCGGCGGCGGGGGGGGGGGGTTGGTTGGG
>CAYJFT010000020.1:4615-7124 GCA_964369765.1 uncultured Pseudomonadales bacterium
ATTTTGGACGCCGGTCCAAAATCCCCCCCATTTTTTTACATTTTAGAAATCATCCCCCATTCTCCACTGCCTCCTTTGCTTCCTTGTTGTTGCCGTCAGACAAACCGGACACAAAATCACCGCCATCAAAAAAACAGGCAATGAAGTTCCTAGAGTAAAAATGGATCCTGGTCCAATTATCAACCCATCTTCAATTGCTGGCATAATAATCAGCCAGAAAATAAGGAAGACATGCAACCACAATATTCCCCCACAAAGCCCCGGAAGTTTTAAAAAAATCTTGCGCTTTGGCCGATCATAAGTATAACCATAACGACCTAAGTAATAACTTTCCCAGATATAATCAAAAAAAGCTCGCCTATTTTTCTTTGTTAATGGCTGCTCAAATCCCTTAAACTCCTGATTTTCCTCGGCAAAATGTTTATAACCAGTATATCCACTTATCACCACTGTCCCAATAATTACTCCAGCCATACTAGAATAAAGCGATCCAAATGGCTCTGCAGTAAAAGTCTGCAAAAATAGCTCTGGTAAAACAAAAAACGCCTGAAACAAAGCCAATAAACCAGGAAAAATCATCGCTGCCAAAGGCAGGGTGGTCAAACAATACGCCAACCAAATTGTTTCTCCTGGTAGCAAATTATGCAAGAGCAAAAATAAGCCGATGGTAATTAGAGAAAAAATCAGGAAAAACAAATAGGGAAGCAAGCTAAATTGACCTTGCTCAGTGTAAAAAATCGGCGAGGAAAAAGTAAAAAGAAAACCCAGTAGACCCAGATAAGTGAAAAGGTGAAAAGGGAGAGTAAAAGCCAGAAATTCTTTGCGCGTCAGTTTGCTGTTCATTTGCCTACCTCCGAACCGTCTAGCAAAAACTTCTCAATCGCCAACGATTGCAAGTTTCTCCAGGCAAGTGAAGTAATTATACCCTATAAAAACCCCTTTTTTACCCCGATTTATCAGCCCCAGACCTCTCTGCAGCCCCCAAAATGCCCCAAAATCGCCAGATTTTCCCCCACCCACCACCCCCCTAGCGCATTTTCACAAGAATGCCCCCACGCGCCTTACACTGCCCCCAAACCCCCTCTAGAGCACCCCCAATTTGCCCATTATCCCTTGCAAAAACGCCTTTTGTGTGTTAAACTCCATAACCTATGGCAACAAACACAAACTATTCTGCAAATCAAATTAAAGTCCTCGAGGGCTTAGAACCAGTCCGCAAACGCCCGGGTATGTATATCGGCTCCACCGATACTCACGGCCTTCACCACCTGGCCAAAGAAATCCTGGACAATGCTGTTGACGAAGCCATTTCTGGCTTTGGTAAGCGTATTTATCTCTTTCACAAATTAGCCGATCAAGCCCTGGCTTCCCAAATCGCCGAACCCAGCTGTTTTGGCGAACACGAGATCATCGTTGTTGACAATGGCCGGGGTATCCCGGTTGACATGCATGAAAGCGGCGTTAGTGCCCTAGAAGTCGTCCTCACCAAACTCCACGCCGGCGGTAAATTTGAAGAAACCGCTTATCAGGCCTCTGGTGGTCTCCACGGTATTGGTTCCTCCGCGGTCAATGCTCTTTCTTCCCTGATGCGCGTAGTCGTTAAGCGCGATGGTAAATATCATTATCTGGCTCTCTCTCAAGGTCATATTCTCGACCATGTCAAAGTTATTAGCGAAAACGAATTTAGCACCCTTTTCCCCGCCGAGGCCCCCGCCCTTATCTCTGGCACCTCCGGCACCTTAGTTAGCTTTATTCCCGATAGCACCATTTTTGATACCACTACTTTCTCTACCAAAAAATTGGTCAATATTGTCAAAGATCGCGCTTACTTGATGGCCAAAATCTATTTTGACTTCACCGACTCCACCGCCGGTATCCGTCGCCATTATTATTTTGAAAACGGTATTCGCTCCCTGGTGGAACATCTCAATCGCCACAAAAAATCCCTGCACAATGTCTTTTATTTCCAAAATAGCTGGCATGATGACGCCCTGAAAAAAAATATCGGCGTCGAGGTCGCCCTCCAATACAATGATAGCTACAATGAAAAAACCGAGTCCTATGTCAATGTCATTCACACTCCAGATGGTGGGACTCATGTCAATGGTTTCCGCACCGCCCTTAATAAGGTGCTCAAAGACTATGCCGAAAAAAACAAGCTCTTAAAAGACAAAGAAACTTTTACCAGTGAAGACTTGCGCGAAGGTTTAACTGCAGTAATTTTTGTCAAAATGCCCGCCAATGACCTTCAATTTGAATCTCAGACCAAAGCCAAGCTTAATAATAGCGAGGCCCAAAGCGCTGTTTATCAGACTTTCCGCGATGCTTTTGCCGAGTTTTTGGAAGAAAATCCCAAGGCTGGCCGGGCTATTATTGAAAAAATCATGTTGGCTGCCCGCCGGGCCCCGACCGGGCGCGCCCCGCAAACCCCCCGGAAATAAGAACCTGGTCTCCCATTCCGCCGCCCGCCACCCGAAAAAGCCCCAGCGTTCCTGAAAAAAAACCAAAA
>CAYJFT010000020.1:7134-8931 GCA_964369765.1 uncultured Pseudomonadales bacterium
CCCGCGCGCGCTTTGGGGGGGGCGCCGCCAAAGACGCGGTCATTCGCAAAGGTGTCCTAGAAGGCGGCTCTCTCCCCGGCAAACTCGCCGACTGTCAGAGCAAAAAAGCCGAAGACTGTGAAATCTATATTGTCGAGGGTGATAGTGCCGGTGGTAGCGCCAAACAAGGTCGCGACCGCAAATTTCAGGCCATTTTTCCCCTACGTGGTAAAATCCTCAATACCGAGCGAGCCCGTCTCAATCGTATTGTTGACACCGAGGAACTCAAAAACCTTATTATTGCCCTGGGCGCCGGCATCGGTGAAACCTTTAATCCAGAAAAACTCCGCTATCACCGCATTATCATCATGACTGATGCCGATGTTGACGGCGAGCATATTACCACTCTGGCCTTGACTTTCTTTTATCGTCATCTCCCCGAAGTCGTCCGCGGTGGCTATCTCTATGTCGCCATGCCTCCCCTTTTCAAAATCAGCGAGGGTAAATTTGAAGAATATGTCTTTACCGAGGCAGAGCGCTATGCCGTAGTCTGTAAACTCCTTGAAAAAAACCGCAAGGCCAACCCCTATATCCAACGCTATAAAGGTCTGGGAGAAATGAATGCCGAACAACTCTGGGAAACTACCATGAATCCAGAGAATCGCATGCTCAAAAAAATTCGTATGGTTGATGTTGAAAAAATGGATAAAACTTTCTCTACCTTGATGGGCGATGAAGTTGCTCCTCGGCGCAAATTTATCCAAACTCACGCCAAAATGGCTAATTTGGATGTTTAATTTAGAATTTAATAGTTAATTTAATTAGAAAATTTAAAATAGAAAGAAATTATGTCTGAAACTCTCAAAGTCTTAATCGAAATCCCCCAGGGATCCAAAGTTAAATATGAACTCGACGAGCACACCGGTGAAATCGTGGTTGATCGCTTAATGCCCACCGCCATGGCTTATCCGGTCAATTATGGCCTCATCCATGATACTTTGGGTGAAGACGGCGATGCTTTGGACGCCCTTCTTTTTATCAGTGAACCAATTGTCCCAGGCGTAATTGTCAAATCAAAAGTAATCGGCGTTTTGGAAATGGAAGACGAAGAAGGCATTGATAATAAAATCGTTGTTGTTCCCGCCAAAACCAAAATTGATCCCATTTGCGGTGCCTGGGAGAGCCTAGACGATATTCCTACCCCCCATAAAGCCGCTATCAAGCATTTCTTTGAGCATTACAAAGATTTAGAAGAAGGTAAATGGGTTAAATTAAAAGACTGGAAAGGCATTGACGAGGCCTGGGAAATTATCAAAACCGCCCAAGCTAAATTTGTCAGTGAAAATCAATAATTACCCTCTTTAGAGGTTATTAAGCAACTTTATGTCAGATATCAAAATCGAAAGTTTAGACGAACAAGAGTTAAAAGAAGAAAACGCTTCAACTCCAGAAACTACTTCCTCCCCTGATGGGGTAGGGGAGAGCGCTGAAATTTCTCAGGCTAGTGAAACTATAGGCTCCCCAGATACCGATAATATCTCTACCGAAACTTCACCCGAAAATAACTCTACTCGCCTCGAAGACGATGGGGGAGAAGACGAAGAAGATTTTGATCCAGATTATATCGAGGATTCTCCTTTTGGCAAACTCAAACATCAAAATATTGTCACCGAGATGGAACACGCTTATTTGGACTATGCTATGTCTGTTATCGTGGCGCCCGCCCCCCCCCCCCCGCCCGCCCGCCGGGGACCCCGGGCCCGCCGGGTCCGGTGATCCCAGGCCCCGCCCCGCCATCAGTTTTAAAATTGGGACAAA
>CAYJFT010000020.1:8941-9556 GCA_964369765.1 uncultured Pseudomonadales bacterium
CCCTCCCGGACGCTCGCGACGGCATGAAACCTGTCCACCGCCGCATCCTTTACTCCATGCACCGCACCGGCATTCATTATAATAGTGCCTACAAAAAATGTGCCCGTATTGTTGGAGACGTCCTGGGTAAATATCACCCTCACGGCGACTCCTCCGTTTATATGGCTCTAGCTCGCTTAGCTCAAGACTTCAGCATGCGCTATCCCTTAATTGACGGCCAAGGTAACTTTGGTAGTGTCGACGGTGACAGCCCTGCGGCCATGCGGTATACAGAGGCCCGGATGACCAAAATCAGCGATCAAATCCTCGCCGACATCGACAAAGACACTGTGCCAATGATCGATAATTTTGATGGCTCACTCCAAGAACCCGCTGTCCTCCCTGGTAAAGTCCCCAATTTACTCCTGATGGGATCAGAAGGCATTGCCGTGGGTATGGCCACCAAAATCCCCCCTCACAATCTCACCGAGGTTTGTCAAGCAATTATTGCTATGGTCCAAAAAGGTCACGCCGAAAATGCCAATGCTTTGGACATCACCACTATTGCTAAACCCACCGACAAAGACAGTCTCAAAGCCAATCAAGAATTAATCGAAAACGCTATCAATAAGCCCG
>CAYJFT010000020.1:9566-12331 GCA_964369765.1 uncultured Pseudomonadales bacterium
AAGCCCGCTGCCGAAATTGCCGGCAATTTCCTTAGTGAAATTACCTTTGAAGAAATTATGGAGCATATTCAGGGTCCAGATTTCCCCACCGCGGCCATTATGTTCGACAAAAAAGCTATCGATGAAGCCTATCAAACTGGCCGCGGCCGAGTTGTTACCCGGGCCAAAACCGAGATTATCGAAGGCAAAAAAGGTGGTTATCAAATTATTGCCACAGAAATTCCTTATCAGGTCAATAAGGCTCGCTTACTAGAGAAAATTGGCGAATTAGTCAAAGCCAAAAAAATCATTGGAATTCGCGATGCCAATGACCACTCCGACCGCAAGGGTATGCAAATCACCATTGATTTGAAAAAAGATGCTCAACCAAAAGTAGTTTTAAATAAACTTTATAAACTCACCGAGCTCCAAAGCAGCTTTGCCATTAATATGGTTGCCCTCAATCACGAAGGTGTCCCTCAGGTGATGAACATCAAACAAATCTTGCGCGAATACGTTTTGCACCGCCAAATGGTTATTATTCGCCGGGCTCAATTTGAATTAATCAAAGCCCGCGACCGCGCCCACATATTGGAAGGCTTGATTATCGCCTTGGACAATTTAGATGAAGTCATCAGAATCATCCGCGCCAGCTACAATGACGCCAAAGAACGCCTGATGGAAGCTTTTGGCCTCTCTCAAATTCAATCCCAAGCTATTTTGGATATGCGCTTGGCTAAACTCCAGGGTTTAGAGCGCGAAAAAATCGAAGAAGAATACAAAGCTATCCAAGAAACTATTAATAAACTCCTGCGTCTTTTGGGCGAACCCCAAGCCATCTTTGATGTCTTGATTAGCGAAACCCAAGAAATGATTGATAATTTTGGCGACAAACGCCGCACCAAATTGGTCAAAGGCAAAGTTGGCGAATTTAGCGAAGAAGACTTAATTGCCGATGAAACCACTATTATCTCCCTAACCAAAACCGGCTATATCAAACGCCTCCCGCCCGATACCTTCCGCGCCCAAAGTCGCGGCGGCAAAGGGGTGGTCGGCGTCAAAATGAAAGAAGAAGATGTAGTTAAATGCATCCTTACTGCCAATACTCACGATGATTTACTACTTTTCACCAATTTGGGCCGGGTCTTTAAAATCAAAGGCTATCAGATCCCCGAAAGCAGCAAAACCGCCAAGGGTACCGCTGTAGTCAATATTGTCAACCTTAAACCAGAAGAGAAAATTGAATCCATTCTTAAATTTGATTTAGAAGCCGACAAAGACCACTTTATTGCCTTGATTACCAAACAAGGTTTAGTCAAAAAAACCGCTGTTAAACAATATGAAAACATCCGCCAAAACGGCATTATCGGCATTGATTTAAACAAAGGCGATGAGCTTGTTTGGGGACAAATTACCACCGGCAAAGACGACATTCTCTTAGTCACTTACAAAGGCAAGTCTATTCGCTTTACCGAAAAAGAAGTCCGCCAAAGCTCCCGCGACACCAAAGGTGTCAAAGGTATTACCCTGCGCGATGACCATGTAGTTGATGTAGAAGTCATTACCCCAGAACAAGCCGCCAATAATAAATGCTTCTTATTTACTCTTTCTCAAAAAGGCATGGGTAAAATGACCAAAATCAGCGGTTATCCGGTGCAAAAACGCTCTGGTACTGGCCTCAAAGTAGCCGAGGTCAATAGTAAAACCGGCAATATTGCCAAAGCTTTCTTGGTAGACCAAAACAATGAAGAGGTCATTATTACTACCACAGAGGGTCAAACCATTAAATTAGCCCTTAAATCCATTCCCAGCCTCTCCCGTACCACACAGGGTGTAATTTTAATCCGCTTAAATGGCGCAGATACCGTGGCTACCGCTACTCTTACCCACAAAGCTCTAGAAACTGAAAAGACCGCCGAAGCCACCGATAAAGAGGTTAAAACCAACAACGAAAGTAAAAAAGAGACTGACAAAGAGGCAAAATAGGGCCAAAATAAATTAAAAATAATTATTTTTAATTTATTTAAACTAAAATTTATTTTAAATTTAATTAAAAAAACTCCCCAATCAGGAGTTTTTTTAATTATAGGACCCTATTTTGCCTCATCTAACTAGCAACAATTTTACCAAAATTACTCAAACTATATCAATGTATTACATTTAATAATTACCTTTATATCAAGCTGATTCCCTCACCAAATCAAATTAGCACAAAAATTATCTTTTTGCTAATTAATATTTTTTTATCATTCAAACTAACTCATTTACTTCCAAATCACTTTTAATTTGCCCCATATTCACTCTTAACCACCTTCAGCTCACTCTTTTATCCTCCCAAACCCAATAAAAACCCAAAACTTACCCTTTTTATCAATTAAACCCCTCAGTTTTCACCATAGGGTAGGGGAGAGCCGCAAATTTACCCTCTCTTGCAAAAATCCTCCTTTATCACCCCAAAGCTATGATATAATACCTCTATCTTAACATTTCTGGGCCTTTAGCTCAATTGGTAGAGCGCTTCTATGGCATAGAAGAGGTAAGGGGTTCGATCCCCCTAAGGTCCACTTTTAATTATCACCAGTCTATAATTTATGCAAATTTCTCACATTTTCCTAGACGTTGATAAAACAATTACCAATACCGCCAGAGAAATTACTCCTACTACCCTAACTTCTCTAGCCCAAGCACAACAAAAAGGCTATCATCTCCATCTTTGCACCGGTCGTCAATGGCCTTATCTTTTCCCCTTTTTCCCCGCATTAGAACAGCTTTTCCCCCCCCCCCCC
>CAYJFT010000021.1:0-613 GCA_964369765.1 uncultured Pseudomonadales bacterium
GCGCAAAGTGATTTTTTTGGTTGACATAAGACTTAATTGTAGCGGCCAATAGCACTTTGCTCCGCCGCGTGAAAATAGCTGATTTGCCCCAGAAAAAATCAAAAAATAGGCTATAATGAAGCTATGGAAAAAATCGCAATCACCGGAAACATGGGCACAGGTAAGTCACAAGTGGCAAAAATTTTATTAACAGCAAAAGAGTCTGTTTTGGAAGCTGACGCAGTAGTGAAGGAATTATATAAAAAAGAAGATGTGCGAACAATGATACAGGACTGGTTTGGTATAGAAGTTTTTCATAATAATGGTCAGGTCAATCGGCGCAAATTGGGTGAGCGAGTTTTTGCCAAACAGCAAGATCGGGAGTTTTTGGAGCGAATTTTTTGGCCGCGGGTCAAAATTGAGATGGAAATGTGGTTTTTTCGTCAAGAAAAAACCCAGGCTAAACGAGTTTTTGTAGTAATACCACTACTTTTTGAAGCTGGGATGGAAGGAATTTTTGACAAAATTTGGTTGGTACGCTCTAGTGAAGAACAATCTTATTTGCGAGTGCAGTTGCGGGATAAAATTTCTTTGGCCCAGGCAAAAAAACGCTTAGCTACTCAGATGAGTGATA
>CAYJFT010000021.1:623-7162 GCA_964369765.1 uncultured Pseudomonadales bacterium
TAAAGAAAAAATGGATTTGGTAGATGTGGTGATTAGAAATACTGGCGAAATTAATGATTTGGAAAAATCGGTACTTAGTTTGTTGAAGTAATTTTTTCTTTAATTAATGTCTTAATTCCCGTTCAAAGTAAAGCTTAATTTGCTTCAAAATTTGCCTCAAAATTCTTGCCTAAATCGTAGCTCAATTTGCCTCAATTTTTGGTATAATATGTAATATTATGATATTTAGAGTAATGGTGATGGGTTTTGCCACAGTGCACAAAACTTATAATAAAGAAGAATCTAGTCCTTGTTTTGTAGAGGTAATTAATGAGCTGACTTATTTTCGTGACCCCAATTATATTTTTGCCGGGAGTGTGAATAGCGGCGAGGACGAATCAAGAAAACGCAATTTGCGGGCCCCGGTGACTACTACCCTAAGCTATCGTGGTGATTTGCAGACATTAAATAAGTATCATCGCAAGCAAAAATTCCAAAAAGTCAAAAGTAATCTTAGTGAATGGACTTGGCCAACCACAGCGGTAATTTATGATGAGCAAAATAATTTGGTGGGCATGATTGGGATTCCCGAGGGTAGCTGGTCTAGTCTGCGTAGCGATTTTTTCAAGAACTTAAATTTTTTCTTGCATCCTTTTGAGCGTAATTATCCCAAGCCCAATGGTGATTATTTGACCAGTTTTGTTTCACCCAATAGGGAAATTGTGGTAATAGATGATGCAATTTTTCAGAAACAATATGCTTATGAGCTGAAAAATACGGCTTCTGAGCTGCAAAATGCAGCCTAAAGGGTGAGGGCGCGCTAGTACTAAAAAGTGTGCTTAGTGGGCCTAATTTAATTGGTCCAGTTTAATTAGCCCGAGAAACATAATTGCCATTTTCGGTGTCAATTAAAAGACTTTCCCCGGTTTTGATAAAAATGGGAGCCTGGACTACCAGACCAGTTTCCAAAGTGACTGGTTTTTTACCAGCGGTAACCCGGTCGCCTTTGATAGCATCGGCAGCTTCGGTAACTTTGAGTTTGACTTTGGGGGGCAAGGTAATCCCAATTGCCTGATCATTATAAAAGAGGACATAAATTGAGATTTCTGGGGTTAGATAAAGTAAATCATCACCGATTAAGCTGCGTTGAACCTCGAATTGCTCATAAGTGCGCAGGTCCATAAAAGCCACTTGTTCTTCATCATGATAGGAGTAAGTTAGTTCGCGGCTATTGACTTCTAGCATTTCAATGTTTTCGGTGGATTTAAAGGTAAATTCAATAGTGCTGCCGGTTTTGATGTTTTTGATTTTGGCCCGGGTAAAAGCAGAACCTTTGCCCGGAGAAACAAATTGAGTCCCAGTAATAACATGAGGTTCACCACGAAAATCAATATACATCCCCTTTTTTAGATTGCCACCATTAACTGTTGCCATAATAGGCTGATTATATCACAAAGTCTGGCTTTAGAGAGTCTCGATTTTAATCGAAGGATCGTAATCGGGAATTTGAATAAAGGCCAAGTATTTTTCGGTGGTACTCAGGCGTTTGTGACCAACAATTTTGGAGACATAGACCATGGGCAAACCAGCTTTGAGCTGCTCAACAATAAAGGTATGGCGCAAGTCATTGACTTTGACCCCGGCACCTAGGCCGGCCAAGCGGAAATAGCGATCAAGAGATTTGCGAATATTGCGGACCAAAAATGGTTTGCAAGTTTTGGTCAAAAATACCACTTTTTCCCGGGCCCGAGGGCGGATTTTTAAATACATTTGCAGGGCATTGCGGGCAGTATCATTCATGGGCACCTGGCGGTTAATGCCGGTGTCATCGGTTTCAATATTGATTAAATTGTGGTCAAAGTCCAAATCACTCAGGCGCAAACTGGCTAATTCACTAATACGCATCCCAGTTTGGAGCAAGACTTCTACAATGGCCAACATGCGGATATCGCCGCGGCAAGCATCGCGCAAAGCGCGGTATTCAGTTTTGCTTAAAACCCGGGGGGGAGTTTGCTCACACTGAGGTTGGCTAACAGCGCGCGAAGGATTATTGCCAATCAATTGATTATCATTTAGATAACGGAAAAAAGATTTGACTGAATTGACTTTGCGCGAGACAGTTTTGTCACTGCGATAAACTTGGGTTAAATAAGCTTTGTAAGCTTCCAAATCATTGCTAGTAACAGTATCTGCGTCTAATTTACCCTGGGTTTCCAGGAATTCAACTAATTGCTCAATATCTTTGGCATAAGCAATAATGGTAGCATTGGCCTTACCAGTGGCCTGTAAGTGAGCATTAAATTTTTGCTCGCTTTCTTTGAGACTGATGTTTGACATTTTTATCCTTTTTCTTTATAATTAATTTGCAATATGTTTAGGATTGATATATTTATAAACCCTAAGAAGACTTATAATATCATACTTTTGTCTTTTAGTCAAGCATGAAAATAATATTTCAGCCTATATTTATTATTTTCTTCACTTTATTGGTGCTAAGCTTTTCTTTTTCTATGCGCTCTAGTGATTGGCAAATAGAATCTACCAGGGAAAATTTGGACATTGTAGAGGCAGAAAATCGGCGCTTGTTATTGCAGGAACAAGAGCTGGAGTATCAAGAAATGCTTTCGGCTTTACCTTTTAATCAAGAGAAAAATATTAGAAATCAGCGCTGGTTACAGGACCCTAAGGAAACGGTTTTGGAAATCAAAGATTTTACTTATGTAGAGCAAACTTTGCCGGCAGATTTGGGCCAAGAGGTGGAATTGGAGCCGGCGCAGGAGTGGCAAGAATTGATTTTTGAGAATGGTTGGTAAGATTATTATTTTTGTAGCGGTGATGGCGATTTCGTGCTGGTCACTTTTGTCAGAACCCATGCCAATGATGCATGATTTTTTGCCTGGGGCGCGGATTGCCGAGATGTGGCGGGGATTGGAGCAAGGGCAATGGCCGGTAATTTGGAGTGAAAATTTTGCTTGGGGTTATGGCATGCCCTTGTTTGAATTTTATGCTCCCCTACCCTATTTTTTGGGAGCGATTTTTTTTGCCGGCGGGGCAGGTTTGAGTTTAATAGGGGCAACTAAGGCGCTGTTTATTTTGACCAATGTAGCTAGTTTTTGGGGAATGTATTTTTGGGCGCGGCAGTTATTAGGCGGGATTGGGTGCAGGGGTTTGGAGCAGAAGAAACTGGAACGGGGCGCAGAACTTTTACCAGCAATTTGTGCAGCCCTTTTTACTCTGGCTAGTTACCGGGGTATGGATATTTTTGCCCGGGGGCGCTAAGTGAGATTATGGCTCTGGCGGCAATTCCTTGGGTTTTTTGGGGGCTAACTAGATTGGTGCGGGGCAGGTGTGGGGGCAAAATAATTTTAGTGGTGGCAATGACGGTCCTAGTATTGAGTCATAATTTAACTACCTTGATGATGGCAGGTTCGCTGATTTTATATTTGCTATTACTTATTATAATTGAGTGGCCAGAGTGGACTCAAAAGCGGTGTCAGGTAAAAGAACTATGGCGAATTGGCTGGGATTTACTATTGGTGGCGGGTTTAACCCTGGGTCTAACAGCCTTTTATTTATTGCCGGCTTTTTTTGAGCAAGACTATACCCAATTAGATCAATGGATACTGGCCGACTATTATCATTATCATGATCACTTTCTCTATCCAAGTCAATTGCTGAGGGATAATTTTGCTTATGGTGGTAGCGGGGTGGGAGAAAATGATGGACTGTCTTTTTTCTTGGGCTGGGGGCAATGGCTATTTTTACTTTTGGCGGTGGTAATAGTTTTACTTGAATTGAGATGGCTGAGATTTGATAAGAAAAAAATGCCTATAAATATGTCTTTTTTTGGCTTGATATTAGGTTTGCTAATAATTTTGGGGGTAAATTTATATTTAAGTTTGAGTGCTAGTGAATGGGTGTGGAATTTGGGGGCGGGTTTAATGGCCTATATACAGTTCCCCTGGCGGTTTTTGGGTATAGCAGTGGCTTTTTTGGCTCTGATGCCTTTGGCTTTGATTGGGTTAAGAAAAGTATGGTTAATAATTGGCCTAAGTATTGGGGGGCTTATAATAGTAGGACTAAGTAGCTATAACTATTTCAAAGCGGCTCAAATATCGCTGAGTGAAGCGGCTGTAGCTTCATATATTGGCACAGTGATGGCTATCCGGGAAGAGAGTAGTAATTATTTGGTAGATTATCTGCCGCGGGAATTTAATAATGTTTGGCAGGCGGTGCCAGAGGACAAATTGTGGTTTAATGACGATTTTGGAGGCCAGGTGCAATTACTGGGGGTGGAGCGGGTAGAAATGGCCGATAAAAAGTATCTGGTAGAGGCCAGTGCAGCGGGGGTACTGGAGCTGACAATAGCTGATTATCCGGAGTGGCGAGTGAGGGTAAATGGCAGCGAGCAAGAAAAAATGGTCAGTACGCGGGGAAATTTGCTGGTGGAAATTGGCTTGGGAGTGAGTATAATAGAAGTGAAGTTGATTCCTACAGTTTTACGTAGGGTGGTAAATTGGTTTAGTGCACTGACTTGGTTGGGGTGCTTGGGAATAGGGATTTTTTATGGGGGAGGTAAAATCCGGAAAATCTGGAAAAAAGGAGGGAAAAAGGGGCAAATTAAGGAAAAAAGTGAAAAAAAAGCAAAAAATCAAGCTAAATAGAGAGCAAATTGCGGCTGCGCCAATAGAGGTGGAGGCGGTTGATTTTGATGATACAGTGGTGGCGGCAGAGGCTGGTGAATTGGGCTTGGAAAAAGGTTTGGACGCTAGTGAAATCAAGAAAAAATCAGTTTTTGGGGCAATGTCATTTTTTGGCACTACCCTGAATTTAAATATTGTGGCTTTGGCGGCCAATTTACTCTTGATGGCGTTTTTGAGCCCCAGTGATTTTGGAGTATATGGTTTTGTGATGCAGATCAATGCGATTTTGGTTTTTTTCTCTGATGTGGGTTTGGCCTCTAGTTTAATTCAGAAAAAACGGGAGCCGGGGCGAGGTGATTATGAGACGGTTTTTTGGACACAGCAGGCGCTAAGTTGGTTTATTTTTGGTCTGAGTTTGCTGGTTTTGGCCACTGGCTGGGTGGAGAGTACAGTGGGTCCGGCGGGGAATTGGATTTTGCTAGCTTTGGCGATTTCATTTCCTTTGGCCACTCTGAAAACAGTTTCTTCGATCAAATTGTCGCGGTCTATGCAATTTCATAAAATGGTTATCCCGCAGATTTTTGAGCAAGTTTTTTATAATGGGGGCTTGATTATTATGGCCTGGCGGGGGGCGGGAGCAATGGCTTATGCTTATGCAATTGTGGCCCGGGGGATAATTGGAGTGATAGTAATGTATGTGATACAACCTTTTTGGCCGCGCTTTAATTTTCATTGGGATTCATTCAAAAGTACGATTAAATTTGGGATTAAGTTTCAGCTTAATGACTTTTTGGCCCGGATCAAAGACAATTTATTTTATTTAGTGGTGGGGGCGCGGATGGGGGCGCAGGAATTTGGTTATATTTCTTGGGCCAAAAATTGGTCTATGTATCCGTATAATCTCACAGTGCAGAATATTATGAATATTACTTTCCCTACTTTTTCGCGGCTGCAGGAGCATTTAGATTTACTGCGGCGGGCGATAGAAAAATCGCTATTTTTTATTACTCTGACTATTTTTCCAATTTTGGCGGGGATGGTGACTTTTATTTATCCGCTGACGGTGGTGGTGCCTGAATACGGTAAGTGGCAACCGGCGATTTTTTCTTTTGTGATGTTTACCTTGGCGATAGCGTGGTCGGCGATTTCTAGTCCGCTAACTAATACCCTGAATGCGATTGGGCAGATAAATAAGACGCTCAAGCTAATGATTTTTTGGACGGTTTTGACCTGGGCGGTGGCTTTTCCGCTGATGTGGTGGTTAGGTTTTAATGGGGTGGCGCTCTCGGCTTTCTTGATTTCTTGGACCAGTTTCTTGCCGGTAATTATGGTGCGGCGGGTGGTGAAATTTAAGCTCTGGGATAATATTTGGCGACAGCTTTTGGCGGCGGCGGTGATGGCGGGGTTTGCTTTGGCTTTGCAGAGTTTCTGGTTGCAGGATATTTATTGGTTGATTGGCGGGGCGATAGCTAGTGGGGCGGTTTATGGTTTGGTTTTATTATTGGTGGGGCGGCGAAAAGTTTGGGGAGAAGTGAAAAGTTTGCGGGCGAAAAAGAAAGGCTAAAAATGATTGGATATGTTAATGGTGAGGCGAAATATTATAGCGATTATGTGCTAGTGATGACTAGTGGCGGGGTGGGTTATAAAGTTTATGTGGCGGGAAGTGTTTTGGGGCGGGGGGCAAGTGAAGTGGAGCTTTTTATTCATACTTTTGTCAAAGAAGACAGGTTGGAGCTATATGGATTTCCTAGTGAAGGCGATTTGCGTTTATTTGAGATGTTAATTGGAGTGAGTGGCTGTGGACCAAAAATGGCTTTGGCGATTTCAGAGGCGGGGGCGGAGAAAATTGTGGTGGCGGTGCAGCAGGCCAGTGTGAGTTTTTTCACTGCTTTTCCCCGGGTGGGGAAAAAAGTGGCG
>CAYJFT010000021.1:7172-11891 GCA_964369765.1 uncultured Pseudomonadales bacterium
ATTATTGAGCTAAAAGGTAAGCTGGGAGGAATCAAGGAATTAGATTTGGCGCCCAAGTCACCGGTTTATCAGGATGCTTATGAGGCGCTTCTGGCTCTGGGGGTGGCGGAGCAAGTGGTGGAGCGGGAGCTGGCTGAGCTGGATTTGGAGCAAATGGAGACGCAGGCGGTGATTAAGTGGGTGCTGCAGGCGGCGAAGAAGTAGGCGAAAAAGCGGGTATAATAGGGGGTATGTATTTTATTCAAACTTATGGTTGTCAGGCGAACAAAAATGAAAGTGAGCGCCAGGCAAGTTTTTATGAGCAGCAGGGGCTAAGGGAGACGCAGGACTGGCGAGAGGCCCGGGCGATTTTTATCAATACTTGTAGTGTGCGCAAAGCGGCTGATGATCGGGTTTATGCGTTTTTGGAGGCAATGCAAGAGCATTATTTTACCAGAGAAATTGTGAAGGACAAGGAGACGGGGGCAAAAAAGAAAGTGTATCATTTGCGAGCGGGGATGAAGTTGCCAGAGGTGATTTTGACTGGCTGTATGTATCGGTATCGGGAGAAAATGTTGGCGAAGTATCCGATTTTGAGCAAAATCCAGGAGCCTTCGAGCGTGAGTTTTGATTTGCCGGCCAAAAGGAAAGATAAAACTCAGGCTTTTGTGCAAATTAGCGCTGGTTGTAATTCTTTTTGTACTTATTGTGTGGTGCCTTATGCTCGGGGTCGGGAGCGATCGCGGACTATGGAGGCAGTGATGGGTGATGTGAGGCAGGCGGTCAGTGAGGGTTATCAGGAAATTACTTTATTAGGCCAAAATGTCAATTCTTGGGGTTTGGAAAAGGTGGGAATTGGCAAGCGCAAAGAAAACTTTAGTAGTTATCAGGATTTTCCGGAGAATAGTGAGCAATATCAAACATATGAAGGAGTGCCGCCTTTTGTGCAATTATTGCGTGAGGTGAGTGCGATAGAGGAGGTGAAAAAGATTAGATTTTTGACCTCAAACCCTTGGGATTTTTATGAGGAATTGGTAGAGGAAGTGGGGCGGAATAAGAAAATTGATCGTTTCCTACATTTGCCGGTGCAGTCGGGTAGTGATGAAGTTTTGCGGCGAATGAACCGGGGCTATACGGCCGAGCAATATTTGCGCCTAATAACTAAATTACGCTCGATTGATGCGGAAATCACCATTGGAACAGATATAATCGTGGGTTTTGGCAATGAGACTGAGGCAGAGTTTTTGCAGACGGTGGAGCTGGTGAAGCGGGCGGATTTTATTATGGCTTTTGTGGCGATGTATTCGCCGCGGCCGGGGACAGTTTCTGAGCGGATTTATCCGGATAGGATTCCCTATGTAGAGAAAAAGCGCCGTTTTGAAATTTTGGATAAGATGATTAATAAAGATCAGCTGAGTAAACGGCCGCGAATAGTTTAATAATGAGCGAGGGAATATGTAAAGAAACGGTGATTTCGGTGGTGGGGCCCACGGCGAGTGGGAAAACGGCGTTGGCGGGGCGATTGATAGAAAAATGGTTGGCGGCGGGTGAGGGGGTAGTGATGATTTCCCTAGATGCCCGGCAGATTTACCGGGGTTTGGGAATTTTGAGTGGGGCAGACAGGGAGGAATTACCGGTCAGTGAGAATTTGCAAATTTATAATTTGCTAGAGAGGGAAATTGATGAAGAGTTTTCTCTGGGGGTGTTGATTGGCGAGATGAAGGAAGTGGTGGAGGAAGCTAGAAGAGAGGGGAAAAGGGTGATATTGGTGGGCGGGACGCTGATGTATCATCAGCGGCTGCTGGCAGAGAATGACTTAACTAGCGTCCCGCCCAATGATAATTTGCGTTTTGCGGCAGAGAATATGAGTGTGGCAGAGATACAAGAATGGTTGCAAAAGGTGGCTGGCGCGGATTTTGCGGCGCTAAATGATAGCGACAAGCAAAATCCGCGCCGATTAGTGAGAAAATTAGAGATTGCCCTTTACCATAAAATCCAAGCAGAAGAAGTGGAGATGGAGAGTAGTCAGCAATTAGCAGGGTGTGAAGACCATTTGGAAAAAGAGCCTAGCCCTCCCCTACCCCACGCTTACCTAATCACTGAATATCAGTTGGATGAGGTTTTGGAAAAGATTGCCGTAAGGGTGCAGCAAAGATTTATCGGCGGGGCGGTGGAGGAAGTGGCGGCGAAGCTGAAAAGCTTCTCGGAAATTATTTATAATAAAAATTGGTTATCGCGGATGCCGCTGGGTTTCCTAGAAATTGCTCAATTTATCGCGGCGGAGATAAGTGAGGCGGAGTGCTTGGAGACCTGGGTCCGCCGCGAGCAGCAATATGCCAAGCGGCAAGAAACTTATCTTAAAAAATTGCGCCAACAAAAAGTGGGGGAAATTGTTACTTTGAATGAGTTTTTGGACATTTAAAACTAGCTAAAAATAGAGTAAAAGATGTCAGTTTTTTATTTGGAGGCTATTTTTGTTTGACAGAGTGATGATTTATGCTAAAATGAAATTGAGTGTTTTATCAGAGCATTAAATGAAATTGTTTGGGGGAAAGGAAAAATATGTATAGAATAAATCAGCTAGAGAATAAAGTAAAAAAGCTAAAGATTTTTTTGCTATTTAGTCTAATTTTTTCTTTACTCTCCCCTACTCTATTTGGTCCAAGTGAAGTTCAGGCGCAGATAAAGCTTAGAACTGTGGCGGATTGGGAAGCTGGTTCAATAGTCCTTTTAAATGGTTATAAATTTGTGAAATTAAATGGTCCTGGGGGCGATGGGATGTTTATGGCGATGGAGGCAATATGTAATATAGCCAGTGATGAGGATATTTTAATAGAACAGACTGGGGAGGGGACGGATGAGAATTTTACCCTCTCGGTGAGTAATGCCACGGGAATGGGACCGAGTTGTACTTGGAGCGCGACGGACAGTGAGGGAGCTCCGGTGGCAGAGAATTGGACTACTATTGCAGACCCTAGTAATAATAGAATGACTGGCTGTACTATTCAAATTCCTAAGCTTAGTGAAGAAACAATATTTACTCCTACAGTAAGTAATTGTAATATGAGTGGAAATCTTAGCTCTAGCGTAACGGTGAAAACAGCGCCGAAAACTATGGCCGAGGTGACTGATGAGTATATTGCTTCTATGCCCACTTGTGAAGATGAAACAAATTGCCCCGCCGGAGCGACTTTGGAGCTTGAAGATGAGCGAGATGGGAAAATATATACTGTCCGCAAGCTAGCGGATGGGAATCTATGGATGGTGGATAATTTGGCTTATGGTGGTACCACCGACTCCTGTGTCAACAAAACTACCTTCTCCGGTAATGGCTCTGCCTCTTATACCAATCAATTTGGCAGCAATACCTATGGCGACTGTGTCGACCCCGCCGCCGCCCTAATGTCTTCTGGACAAACTCGTCAATGTGGACCTGGCGGTGCTCTTGCTGGTCAATGCGGCTATCTTTACAACTGGCAAGCAGCGATGCAACACGCTACTGCATATTATGGCTCAACTTATTCTGGTCCCGATACCAATGTTACTGGACTTTGTCCCACAGGCTGGACTCTCCCCACCAGCAATACCTCTGGTCAATTCCAAGCCCTAGGAAGCGCTGGTTCTTGGACTCATACCCAATGGGCCGATCCAACTCTTTTTAATGGCATTTTCGCAGGCTACTCTTTTAGCTCGGGTTCGCTGCTCTATCAGGGGTCAAGCGGCAGCTGGTGGTCTAGTACGGAGTTTGGGACTAACAATGCGTACCACTTGTACTTGTCTAGTAGTTATGTCTATCCGGCGGGCAACCTTAACCGGTACAATGGTAGCTCTATTCGTTGTCTGAAAGAAGTGCCGCCGGAGGCGCCAACGAGCATGCAAGATGTAACTGATGAGTATATTGCCACGATGCCCACCTGTGAAGATGAGAGTAATTGTCCCGCAGGGGCAACTCTGGAGCTAGAAGATGAGCGGGATGGGAAGATGTATACAGTGCGGAAATTAGCGGATGGCAATTTATGGATGGTGGATAATTTGGCCTACGGCGGCTCCACCGACTCCTGCGCCAACAAAACTGCCTTCTCCGGTAATGGCTCTGCCTCTTATACCAATCGCTTTGGCAGCAATACCTATGGAGATTGTGTCGACCCTGCCGGCACCGCCGGCAATGCTTGTGCCACAGGCGGCGCCCTTGCTGGCCAATGCGGCTACCTTTACAACTGGCAAGCAGCGATGCAAAATGCATCGGCATATTATAATGGCGGGACTTCTATCTCCCAAGATAATGTCACTGGTCTTTGTCCTGCTGGCTGGACTCTCCCCACTGGTAATACCAGTGGACAATTCCAAGTCCTAGGAAACGCCGGTTCTTGGACTCATACCCAATGGGCTGATTCCACTCTTTTTAACGGCATTTTCTCAGGTCTCTCTGGTACTTCGGGCTCGTTGGGCAATCAGGGGTCTTACGGCTCCTGGTGGTCTAGTACGGAGAATGGGACTATCGATGCGTACTTCTTGGGCTTGGATAGTAGCAATGTCTATCCGGCCAATAACTTTCGCCGGTACAGCGGCTTCGCAGTAAGATGTCTGAGGTAGGATTTTATTAAAACCAATTAGAAGCACTGCGAAGAAAAAGATCTTTTTTTCTCGAGTCATTTAGCGAAGCGAACCAGAATGACAATCGAGGGAAAAAGTTTTTTCAAGCCTGGGAGAGGGGATTTTTTGGCTAAAATGTCTGGACTT
>CAYJFT010000022.1:0-690 GCA_964369765.1 uncultured Pseudomonadales bacterium
AAAAAGGGTCTATTCAAAATCAGAGATTGGTTGAATTATTCAATGATTTATATCAAGCTCGGACAAATGTTGAGTTGGATGAAGCTCTGAATGAGCTAAAAAAATTCAACAAAAGTAACTAGTTTCTACCCCTACATCATAGATGTAGGGGTTTTTCTTTTTTTGGGGCGGGGTGGTGGGGTATGCTGATTGAGGATGTGGGCGACGCGGCGAGTGAGAGTGGGGTCTTCTAAATCCAAAATATAGCGTTCGCTGGCACCGGGGTAGGGAATGCCGGTGGGTGGATCAGAGCCAAGCAAAGAAAGCAGCTCGGGAAGTTTTTTGACATAAACGGTATTGTCGCAAATGAGAAAAAGAGGTTTTTCGTGAAAGTAAACACAGTATTCACCAAACATCTTGCGATAACGGACGGGACCGGCGCAGGCAAGCTGGTCACTAAGAAAATCAACGAAGTCTAGAGTAGAGGTCATATGAATTGTTTTTCTAAGCGCAAAAGTTTTTCTTTGAGGGCGAGGCCGTAAGCATAACCGGTGAGATGGCCGCTGGCGCCGATGACGCGATGACAGGGAATGATAATAGGTAGGGGATTTTTATTATTGGCATTGCCCACAGCGCGGGCGGCCTGGGGATTGCCGGCGGCGGCGGCCAACTGGGCATAAGTCCAAGTGTTACCGTAGGGAATAGTGGTGA
>CAYJFT010000022.1:747-11184 GCA_964369765.1 uncultured Pseudomonadales bacterium
GCGCGGGGGCGCGCCCCCCGGGGGGCCGCGATTTGCAGGGAGAAAAGAATTTGAGCGTCATAACCCAAGATAATTTGCCCATAGGGGGAGTCATAGATTGCATAAGAAAGTGTCTCTGTCATAGGGGTGATTATAACAGATGAAGAGGTAAATTTAATGAATTAATTATTTTGAATTAAATAATAGCGCTGATTTTTATTAGTGGGCTGGTCAGGAAAAGTCATTTGTACCAAACCTGCCTGAAGAGCAGGGTCCAAATAATTTTTGCGTAAAGTCTCGCGGGATTTGATATTAAGGGCCAGCATAATTTCTTCGGCGCCAAGAGGTTGACCAGATGATAAGACAGCTAAAAGGTCGTCCACGAAAAAGTTGTCAGTTTGGGGTGGGTGGGTGGGAGAAGAACTGAGAGAGTCTGATTCAATTTCCAAAAGTAATTCATAAACCATTTCTAAAATAAATTCGACAAAGGCATTGGAATTACCGTTTTGATGAGAAAGACTGATGACTTGATAATATTCTTCCTGAAATTTTTGAATTCTGGTTTCCAAAGGTAAAAGCTGAAAAAGGTCTCTGAACTGAGCCAGAAGAAGATTGTGCCAAAGTCTGGCGGTGCGGCCGTTGCCGTCGCTAAAGGGGTGAATAAATAATAACTCGTAATGAAAAATAGCAGCAGCAATAAGAGGATGCAGCTGATTTTTTTGCTGAGTCAACCAACAAAAAAGATCACTCATCAAACGTGGGACTTGATCAGGAGGTGGAGCAACAAAGACACATTGCTGACCGCGAAAAACACCTTCATTGCAGTGGCGGAATTTACCAGAGTCGTCAGTGAGATTTTGGGTAATAATACCCTGAGCACGGAGCAAATCAGGGAGCGAATAAGGGTCTAATTGATCAAGTAGGGTATAAACTTGATAAGCATTTTTGACTTCGGTGATTTCATTGGCGGGGCCAGTGACGGGTTTGCCGGCGATAATGTCTTGGACTTGGGGGAGGGTGAGAGAATTGGCCTCGATAGCCAAGGAGGCTTGGATAGAGCGAATAGTACTGCTGCGGCGCAGCTGAGGCATAGCAGTGGCTGGGGAATAGTTTTCCAAATTGCCCAAAAGCTCCATAATTTGCGAGATTTGCTGAAGCATTTTGTTGGTGATGGTAAAGGGTGGCGTAGAGCGCGACATAAAAACTTTCTATAATAAAGATAGGGAATTATAACATTTTGGGGGTTAAAAGGCAATATCTTGCTTAAATGCTACTTAAATCTTGCTTAAATCTTGCTTAAAGGCTATGTGATTATAAACCAAAATCAAAGCGAATGCAGCTAGAGAAATAGTAGTAATTGTAGAAACAAAAAGGTTTTGTTGGACAATAAAAACGGTGGCAAGAGAATTAGCCAAAGCATGAAACAAGATGCAAAGCCAGACGCTTTTGCTAAGATAGTAGATGGTAGCCAGGGCAAAAGACAAACCGATCAGCAAAAGCAAAAAAAGGCCAAAATTAAGGTTGCTTTGGATGGTGCCAGCGATGAAAAAAAGAGGGAGATGCCAGATGGTCCAAATAAATGCTGTGAGACAAGTGGAGAGAAAAAAGGGGAATCTTTTTTCTAAGCTGGGCTGGAGTAAATAGCGCCAAGCAACTTCTTCTAAGCCACCACCCACAATCATCATAGGGAGTTGCCAGAAAATCATTGGCCAAGGAAGACCGGGTGCTACGGCATTGAAAAGAAAAGGAATAAGGAGATTAAGGGCGAGAAAAAAAAGGACGAGAAAATAGTGTTTTAATGAAGCCTGGGGATTAAAAATTTTCTTGAGAAAAGGTAAAAAGCCAGTAAAAGTATGGTTTTGGCGTAATAAAATATAAGCAACGATAGTGGGAGAAAGGCCGCCTAAAATAAAAAATAGCATAAAAATCGGGGTGCCATATTGCCAGTGGCTAAAGTGATTGGCAATAAGAATACTGAGCCAAAAACCGTAAGACAAAAGAAAAGTAGCGATGATTAGAGTTTTGAGACTGACTGGTTTGGACATAAATGAGTTATTGGTAATTACAATAATTTAAAATACTTGTAGTTATTATAATCATAAAAATAGGATTTTAGTTGTGAAAATCCTGAATAAGTGCCCCAAGTGTGGCAAAAGTCGAACACTTTGATGGATAGGGAGGATTTGCATAAAAGCTTTATTGAAATAGCGAGAGTTGTATCTGAAGCCGCAGAAAATAAGAGTAACTATAATTAATTGCAATAAACTGTTATATTTTATGATAAAATGCAAAATAAGGAGATTATATAAGCAATTGAAAAAAATGGTTGGAGCATTGAAATGCTAGTAAAAAGAGAAGGCAGAAATAAAGAATTAATTTCAATACTCAAAGAAATATGGTATAGAAGTGTAAAATCCACGCACCATTTTTTAAGTGAAGATGATATAAGCAAATTAATTCCATTTGTTGAGATGGGACTTAAGCAAATTGAGGCTTTGATTGTGGAATATGATGAGCTAACATCTGTGGGATTTATGGGAATTGAGGGCAATAAGCTTGAGATGTTATTCTTAGATACACCTTATATGAAGAAAGGTTATGGCAGAAAATTAATTAGCCAAGCTATTAGTGAATATCAAGTTTCGTTTGTAGATGTAAATGAACAAAACCCTAATGCAGTAGCTTTTTACAAAGCAATGGGATTTTCTCAATTTGATAGAAGTGAACTTGATGACCAGGGAAACAATTTCCCAATTTTAAAATTCAAGTTGAGTCAGTAAAAGGTCAATGGCTTTGTTAAACTAATTTGTTCTTAATATCTTAGCCATAGGTTTTCCCTGGGCGAGCTCGTCGACAAGTTTATCCAGATAACGAATTTCTTTTGTTAGAGGGTCAGAAATTTCCTCAATTTTCACTCCACAAATAGAGCCGGTGATCTGATGGCGACTGAGGTTTAATTTGGGGGCAGACTCAAAGAATGTTTTTAGAGTGATTTCATCACTGAAAGAATGTAGCTCTTGTTCATTGCAACCGGTCAACCAATTTATGAGTTGATTTAACTCAGAGTTTGTCCGGCTTTTTTTCTCTATTTTTGCCCAGTAAAGTTTATACATTTGCTTAAATTTCAGATTTGCTATTTTATGGCTTGGCATAGATTTTTTCTTTCTAAATTACAATCTATTATCGCTTCTAATTCACCAAAATTTCTTTGACATATTTTACTTCTCCATTAATATGCTTAGCAACTCCGATTAAACTCACTGCCATAAAATTTTCATCTGGCACCGTAAAAGGAGATGTAATCTTAAAGTGACTTGCCGGTTGATAGCCAAACCGCTGATAGTAATTTGGGTCTCCTAAAACTACGATTAGATCATAACCAAGGGATCTGGCTATTTTGTGACCATAGTTGACAAGTGATGAGCCGATGCCTTGATTTTGAAATAATGGTGCAACAGAAAGAGGAGCTAAGGCAAGTCCTGACTCGCTGCCGATTTGAGCTTTGGTAAATAGAATATGACCAACGATTTCATTTTCTTTCTCTGCCACCAAAGATAGTTCTTCAATGAAACCATCGCTTTTTCTTAGTCTGGCCACCAAATTATGTTCATCGCCATCTGAATGCCTGGCTGTCTCAAAAGTTTCTTTGATTAATTCTTCAACAACTCGGTAATCTTGCGGATTTTCTTTTCTAATTATCATTTTTGCTCTCAATTTTACAAATTTATCTTTATTATAATCATAAAAAAAGGATTCTCGTTCTGAAAATCCTAGATCTGTGCCCCAAGTGGGAATCGAACCCACACGAGCGTAAAGCTCACCAGATTTTGAGTCTAGCGCGTCTACCAATTCCGCCATCGGGGCAACTCAAAGTAGGAGTATTATAACATGATTATAGAAAATTAGCTCCCCTACTCTACGGTATGAGTGACATCCAGATTGGCAAAGCGAAGCTTGTTGCCGATGAAAGCTAGGGCGACATTGCCAACTGGTCCATTGCGGTGTTTGGCGATTTTTAGGTCTACAATGTCGCGAATTTCTTCGTTTTTGCGATAAAGAAACATGACGACGTCGGCATCTTGCTCGATACTACCGGATTCACGCAGATCGGAAAGCTGAGGAGATTTCTCGCCGGTGCGGTTTTCGATTTGCCGGGAGAGCTGAGAAAGAGCCAAGACGGGGATTTTGAGTTCGCGGGCAATATTTTTGAGGCCCTGAGAGATTTCGCCAACTTCTTGGACACGATTATCGCGGGAGCGACCATGAGCAAGCTGGAGATAATCAACAACAATAAAATCAATTTGGTATTGCATCATCAGCCGACGGGCCTGGGTGCGCATATCATAAATGGACATACCAGGGGTATCATCAATAAAAATGTCGGCTTCGGCTAAAACTCCCATGGCTTGGGATAGTTTAGGGATATCGTATTCGGCATTGAGGCGGCCAGTTTTCATTTTGAAGGCATCAACATCGGCTTCATTGACAAGCATGCGGTCCACTAGCTCTTCGCGACTCATTTCTAAAGAGAAAATAGCGACTTTTTTATTTTCTTTGGTAGCTAAATAATGAGCGATATTGAGGGCAAAAGCGGTTTTACCGGTGGCAGGGCGGGCGGCGAGAATAATCAGATTGGAGGGATGCATGCCAGAGAGAATATTATCGACGCCCACAAAACCAGTGGAGAGGCCCTGAAAGGCGGCTCCTGACTGAGCAATTTTATCGATACGCTCAAAGCTTTCGGCCAAGGTTTCCTTGATATGAATAAAGGATTTGTCTTGGCGCGATTGGGCCACGGCAAAAATTTCTTGCTCGGCTTGATCCATTAAATCGCTGGCGGCCTTGCTGTCATCAAAACCCATTTCTGACATCTGGGCGCCCAAAGTGATGAGGCGGCGGCGAATAGCAGTTTCCCTGACTATTTGGGCGTATTGGGCGGCATTAGCGCTAGTAAGAGTGTCATCGGCCAGCGAGGCCAGGGCGCTAGTGCCGCCAGCATTTTTGAGCTCACCGTTTTTTTTGAGCTGATCAGAGAGAGTGACAACATCGATAGGATGGTTTTTCTCGTATAGCTGGCGCATAGCCTGATAAATTAATTTGTGCGAAGGAGAGTAAAAGCTTTCTTCGCTGACAATATCAGCAACTTTGAAAATGGAATCGGGGTCAATTAAAATAGAGCCCAAAAGAAATTTCTCGGCTTCTAAATCTTGAGGGGGAAGTTTATAGCTGGGGGTGTCGGACATATGGATGACTTGGTTAATTATTCAAAAATAACAATCTCGGTTTCGTCTGGCAAAGAATCTTTGGTAAGGGAAAGTTTTTTGATAGGAGTGGGGGCAACACCGTATTCATTGAGAAAGTCGGTGACGGGGTGAAGTGAGGCAAATTTTTCTTGATTGAGTAAGGGGGTGTTGTAATGCATGGGAATAAAGTACTTTGGTTCTAATTGATTGAGAATGGCCAAGGCTTCTTTGGGGTCAAGAGCGTGGTAGCCGCCGACGGGACAAAGTAAGACGTCTACTTCACCAATGCGAGCCAATTGCTCCTCTGTAAGCGGGTGGGCTAAGTCGCCTAAGTGGCAGATATTAACGCCGTCCATTAAAATAGTATAGATTAAATTTGGTCCGCGCTCGGCTCCCTCGACTTTGTCATGATAAGCCTCTACGCCAAAAACGGAAATGCCGCCAAGCTCGTATTCGCCAGCTTGATCAATTAAAAAGGGTTTGTCTCGCCGATCGGCAGGGGTGATCTTGCTAGTGGCGGAATGATCGGGGTGAGAATGAGAAACGGTGATAATATCAGCACTGTGTTTGCCCAGAGTAAGACCAGTCGTGACCTCATCAAAGGGATCCATAATGACGATGCCATCTTTGTTTTTGAGTTTAAAGCTGGCGTGACCCAGATAGGTAAGTTCCATAAATTCCTTTGCTTTTTTTATAATTAAATTATTAGTGGAGTATACCATAATTTTTGGAAAAAATGAGGGGGAGGTGGGTGATTTTGTCTGGGGAAAAAGTGGCCGATAGACTCAGTTGGGGATATTTATGGTATAATAGTAGGATTAATTATGAAAAAAGAAGTAATACTGGCAATTGTTTTGGGTATCCTGGTGGCGGGCGGGGTAAGTTTTTTTGTTTATCAAAATCAAATGATTGTACCACAAGAGCAAGAAGCGCCAGCAACGGAGAGTCCGGCGGCAGTAGTAGAAACATTGCCAGATAAACCCCGGGAGCCAATGGAGATAAGTCATCCGGAAAATGAAGCGGTTTTTGAAGAAAGGGCTTTGACTATAGCGGGGAACCCCACAGCAGTAAATAGTCCGGTAGTGATTTTTGTTAATGAAAATGATTTTTATACTACCAGCGATGGTGAGGGAAATTATAGTTTGGCAATAAATTTGGAATCGGGGGCAAATTATTTAAAAGCGGTGAGTGTGGATGAGAATAATCAAACTCTAAGTGATGAGGTTTTAGTGGTTTATTCTAATAAGTCATTAGAGGAAACTTTGGTGTCAGAAGAAGAAATTTTGGATGAGGTAGCAAATGAGGAAGAAAGTGAAGATAGTCAGGAGTAAGAATGAGAAAAAGAGTTAATTGGATAGTTTTTTTGTTGGTAATCATAGGGGGACTGGGGGTGGGTGGGGGGCCAATAAGAGCTCAAGAAGCTGAGGAAGTGGCGCTGACGGGACCGGAGGCGCCAGCAGAAAACATTAGTGAAGAGGGGGAAAGTGAGGAAGCAATAGTGATAGAAAAAAAAGAAGAGACTGGTGAAGAAGAGGGTGGTTCGGCGGATAAAATTTTGGACAATTTAGAACGCTTGGCCAAAGACCCAGATGCTAGTGAACAAATCAAAGATCAATATGATGAAGCGGCGGCAAAAAATCGGGGTTTTGTAGCAGTGGTGCTTGCCAGTAAAGATGGAGCATTGCGAGTAAATGTGCTTGGTTTGGACGGGGAAACAGAGGAAGTTTTTATTACTCCAGACAAAAGTACCACAATTATTAAAAAAGGCCAGAGCACCAGCGGAGAAAATTTGGAAATGGATGAATGGTTTGCCATTGATGAGTATTTGGTAGTAATTGGCGTACAGGATGGAGAAACTTTTTCACCACGGAGGATTTTGGTTTCTAGTGAAGAAATAGTACCGGTAGAAGAGTTTTTGCTGCGTGGGAGCGTAGAGAGAATCAGTAGTAGTAGTGTAACAATTGTTAAAGCTGGTGGGACAGAGGAGCAAAATAGCTATACTATTGATAAAGCAGTGAAAATTTTGAGTAGAGATGGGGTAGAAATAGAAGCGAGCGAGATTGAAACTGAAAGCAATGTACTATTAGTGGGGACAATAGACAACGATGGAGACGAACAGTTGCAGACAATTAGAGTGCTTTAGAGATGATATAATAAGGGGGTTTGGGGGAGGTGGGAAAAAATGGGCCTTTAGTATAGTGGTAGTACGCTGCATTCGCATTGCAGAGACAGGGATTCGATTTCCCTAAGGTCCACAAAAAAAAGCAAGCTGTGCGGGCATTTTTACTGATTGTATGATACAATATGAGGGTTTTATGAGCGAATTTGATTCAAGAATAAACTGGGAGGAGATGGGAGTAAAAGGGGAGAATGTTTTTGCCGAGCAGATTGAAGCTGAACAGATTGAACAAAGAGGACAAGGGGATGATGGACAAATAGAGCAGAATAAGGAAAAAGAGGTTTTTTGGACAGGTTTGCTGGAGCTAGCAAAAAGTGAATTAGGAACAAATGCAGCAAAAGAATTGCCTGGCAAAGAAGGATTTTGGATTGATCGTTTAAAAGCAACAGAAGCTTACTTTAATCAAGAAAAAATTGGGGAGATAATTGCCCTTTATCAAGAACAATATAAACAACAAGAAAGCCTGAGTGAGCAGGAAAAAAGAGCGATAGAAGCACATTTTCGGCTAGTTTTGGAGCGGGGATTTTTGCAAAAATATTATAATCAAGAACAAGATGTTTCGCATGGTTTTAATCATAGCCTGGATGTAATGGAGATTAGTAATAATATTATTGAAGTCCAAGATCAATTGAGAGGAGATATTCAAGAGAGATATGGGCTAAAAGATGAAGAGAGCGTGAGTTTTGTAATCAAAAATGTGGCTTTGTTTCATGATTTTGGTTATCCGGATTGCTGTAGAAGACAATTGCATAAAAACAGCCATGCTTTATACAGTAGTGATATTGTTAATATAATGTCAGTAGCAATTGAGGGTGAGCCAGAAGGAGAGATAAGTTTTAAAGATTTGCTGGGTAAGTTTGTTTATGAGGAAAATGATGAACAAAAGTCGGAAAAATTAGAGAAGCTTTATAAGGACTTTTTTGAGGCGGTTTTCTATCATAATGCAGACAGAATTGATGATATTGTTTTTGTAGGGAAAATTAAGACTAACCGAGGAGAATTTTTGGTGCAAAAAAATGATTTGCCAAGATTAAGAGAAGAGCTAAATCAGTGTGAGCGGGAAACAATAATTTATGGGCTAGAAATGAATGAGGGTTTAAAAGATGATGAAGAAATAATGGCAATTATTGACAAAATGGAGGCGGAGGTAAAATGGACGGAGAAAAATTTTAGGGGTAGACAAATTGATTTTGCCAAGAAAAAAGATAGACTTTTTGGCATAGAACACACTAAATTTGCGGCAGAAAAAAATCCTTTGGCATTAATTATTCACTGGGCAGATAATTTAGATATTAGCAAAAGTAGATTGACAGATTTGCAACAGCATGAAGTTTTTAGAGATTTTTACTGGGCGCTTGGAGCAGGTAAAGAAAATAGTGAATACAGTAGATTTGAGTACGGGATAGAACAAGCAAAAAATGAGAAAGAATCGGCAGAAAAGGTAGTGGTGGCATTAATTTATTTTGCCATGCGAGATTTAAGTGAGGGGGAAAATAGAGAAAATAGCGAAGGAGCAGACTTTGACTATGAAAGAATAAAAGAGCCTTATGTTAAAGAATTATTACCAGAGCTAAAAAAATTAACAGTCAGAGAAATTAGAAATTACTGGAAAAATTGGGTTTTTGAGCGCTTGATAGAGAAAAATAATTATCAGGATTTGGATGAGGTAAAAATGAGAGAAATAAAATATTTTTGCGAGCAACAGAAATTTAATGATTTTAGACATTTTGGTGGTTATGAGGCGATTAACGGGGTGGAATTAAAAGAAGAGGGAGTGTATATTGAAATAGATGTAGAGAAAATGCAGGTTTTGAATAAAACGGTGGCGGTGGAGAGCTTGTATGATAAATATGGTAATTGTGATACAGAGAAAGTAGTGGTGGGGATGTATCAGGTGTGGCGGCTAAAGAAGGCTTTGCCAGAATTGCAGATATATATAAATGGAGAATTGCTACCGGGGAGAATTAATGAGTGGGAAATTTTTTTGCAGGAGCAAATTTATTATCAGCAAGAAAGGAAAAATTATAATGAGTGAGATATATGGCCTATCTGGATTAGAGAGGGAGAATTTTAAAAGAAATAAATCTGGAGTAGAGGAAGCAATTGATCGACTTTTTCCTATTGGTAGTGAGGGAGGGAGTGGCGAGCGGAATTGGGTGGAAGAAGCGGCTCATTGGTTGAATCGGCGAGCGACCAAAGAAGGGATGAAGTTTAGAGTAGAAGAAAATGGTGATGAAACAGTGTTTTTTTATGGTAAGGCTGAGGCGATGAATAAAGTGACTTTTTGGAAAGTGACGGCTGGGGAACCGGAAGAGGGCAAAGTGGGGCAATTTTGGTATGAGGTGAGTGGAGCAGACTATGAAAATAATCCCTGGTTTAAAAGCATTGTAGAGGTGATGATAGTAGATATGCGGGTGGTTTAAAATGAGCGAGTCTGTAAAAATGAATCAGGCGGCGGAGGTGATAAAGGAAATGATGGGAGAAGTGGGAGTGCTTTTGATTGGTGGGGGGTCTGGTTCGGGCAAGACAACTTTGGCAGCAGAACTAGTTAAAGCATGGGGAGAGGAAAAGGCGGTGATGTTGTCAATTGATAATTATTATCGCCCGGCGAGTGAGTTTGCTGATTTGAGCAAGCGCAATTGTGATGACCCGGTCTCGGTGGACCTGGCGATGATGAGTAGAGATTTGGAGAGACTGATGGCGGGGGAAAATATTATGGCGCCAATATTTAAATTTGCTACGGTAGAGAGAATTGGCGAAAAAGAAATAGTGGCGCGGCCGATTATAATTGTAGAAGGTATTTTTGCTTTAAATGAGCAATTGGTGAATTTGGGCAAGGTGAAAGTTTATGTGGATTGCCCGGTGGATAAACAGGTGGAGCGGCGAGCGGAGCGAGACTTGGTGCGAATGGGTGAGAGCAAAGAGCAAACCCGAGAATTTTGTGAGCAAGTAGTGTTACCTATGCAAAAAATCCATGTAGAACCTACTCGGGCAAGAGCTGATATAATTGTAGATAATAGTAGTGAATTAGCATAA
>CAYJFT010000023.1:0-3768 GCA_964369765.1 uncultured Pseudomonadales bacterium
GAGCCGCCTCATTTATCGTTGTTCCGGTGGTAATTACATCATCCACAATCATTACTCGCGGATACTTTTTTATCCATTCTGCCTGCAATTTCTTACTCCCCTGCATTCCAAAAATCCCCACCCCCTTGCCCCAACGCTCACTGGCATTTTTACTTTTAGCTTGTTTTTCCCTGTGTATCAATCTTTTTAGCCCAGGTATCACTGGCACTCCTAAATACCGCCCCAGCTCTTGCGCAATAATTTTGGCCTGATTATAGCCTCGCTCACCCATTCTTTTGCGGTGAATAGGAATATAGATTAATGCCTCTACCTCCTCTAATTCCAAAAATTGATAAAGCCAATAAGCAAAAGTTTCTCCCAAATCCCGCACTCCCAGATATTTATATTGATGCATCATTTTACTTAGCAACTGATTATAATTCAAAAGCGCCTGAGTGCCATCCAAAAAACACTCGCCCCCTAGATTCAATTCCAAGTCACTTTCTAGTAAAAATTCTAGCTCACTATAACATTTACTACACAAAAACTCACCCATTTTGCCACAATGACAACAAAAGCGCGGATAAAATAAATCACCCACTCGCCCCCAAAAACTCATCGTCTCGCCCCTCCTAATGTTTGTGATTTTTACTCAAATCTTCTTTGGCGCTGTGATAGACCTTTTTGATAGCCTCATACAAATCTCCAGGTTCGTGATCTCGATAAAACAGATCTTTGCCTTTGTGATCTAGCTTTAATTTTGCCTGAAAACCCCGTTTATGTGCACCAGAAAGAAAAAATTCCACACCCGTAATCGCCGCGTCATGACGCATTAACTTCTCTGCCCTTTCTTGGCAATATTTTTCTATTGCCTCTGTCAGGTCAAAGCCTTTGGTTTGAACTAAAACTTGAGTCGATTTCATCTAGACTCCTTTCTATTTTCCTTCTCACCAATTCGGTATCGCGCTTAGTCTATTGTAACACTTTTTTTCCCACCCACCCCCGCACTTTACAAGCAAATTAAAATAGGGTAAAATGGTCAGGATGAAAAAAATAATTTTAAGTCTATTTTTATTCTGCATCAGTTTTTTCTTGAATATTTCCACAATCAGGGCTGAAACTACTGGTCCTGATTCTTTGGGTGATAATCCCTGTTTACAAAGCGACGCAGGCATTGGTCAAGCTTGTAGTATCGGTACATTTTCGGGAATTTGTACTAGAGAAGAATTTGGTAATTTGATTTATTGTGAGTACAAAGCAATATTGGAGGGAGCGGATAAAAATAATCAATATATTGAAGATTTTAGGTCATATTGTGAAGGTGATGTATCTGAGTCAAGGTATCTTAATCCTGATCAAGGCAACTGTGAGGACAATGAGATTCTTGTAAGTCGACTGCTTCTACCTGGATTTACCGCCCATAAATGTTGTCAAACTGTGGACAGAACCACCGGTGAGATTATTGACCAACCAGAGGATGAATTTGCTAATCTGTGTGAAGAAGCCGGTGGTTTTGTTAGTGATTACTTAGGAAATTTGCGGGAAGAAATCATTATCGAAGGTTATGAAGACGAAACAAGATATTGTTATAAAGATGTTTACGATGAGGACATCGACCCCGCCCTAATCGGCATTGACACCGACACCCTCAATCTCACCCCAGGCTCCTTGGAAAGCCTCAATCCCCTCCAGACCTCCACCGTTTTCTCTGATCCAGATCAACGTACTCCCGGTAGAATTATCAGCGAAGCCATGACCAGAGTGGTTTTCCCTGTCGCTGGTCTGGGCCTTTTTATCCTGATTCTTTATGCTGGTTTTCAAATTATCTCTGGCTCGGTCACCGGCAAGCAAACTAGTGTTGATTTAGGCAAAAAACGCCTCACTGCTGCAGTGGTTGGCTTTCTACTCCTTTTTGCCAGTTATTGGCTCTGGCAATTGCTCTCTTTGGCCACTGGTCTGCTATAATAGCCTTTATGAGCAAAAAAAATCACTCTCTGCAAAAATTCATTGATTCTTGGCGTGTTCCTCAGTCAAAAAATTCTACCCCGAATCAAACCCTACCCCTTCCTGCTCGTTTTTGGCTTTATTTTTTCATCACCACCACCCTCATTCTTGCCTTCACAACTGTTTATTTTGTGGTAAAATTGGAAAAAATGACCCCGGCGCCACCCACCCACCCCGCGCCAGGCGCAATTAGCAATCAACTTTAAGAAAAGGAGTCTTTATGAGCAAAATCTTAGTCACTGGCGGCGCTGGCTTTATTGGCAGCAACTTTGTCCTACATTGGCTAGAGCATCACCCCGATGACCAATTAATTAATTTAGACGCCCTTACTTATGCCGGCAATAGTGCCAATTTAGCCAGCGCCGCCTCCAACCCCAAAGACATTGATCTTATTGTCCATTTTGCCGCCGAATCCCATGTAGATCGCTCCATTCTTAACCCAGAAATCTTTCTTCAGACCAATGTTTTAGGTACTTTTACACTTTTAAACGCCGCCCTGCAAAACAAAGTCAAACATTTTCATCATATCAGCACCGATGAAGTCTTTGGTTCGCTAGAACTGGGCAGCACGGATAAATTCACCCCAGAGACCAAATATGACCCCCGCAGTCCTTACTCCGCCAGCAAAGCCGGCAGCGATCATCTGGTCCGCGCTTATGGTGAAACTTATGGCCTGCCCTACACTATCACTAATTGTTCCAATAATTATGGTCCCTTTCAATTCCCCGAAAAACTTTTTGGTTTAGCCATCACCAATATAATCGAAGGTAAAAAAGTCCCCATTTATGGCGATGGTCTTAATGTCCGCGACTGGCTTTTTGTCACCGATCATGTCACTGCCATAGAAAAAGTCTTGCTCTCTGGCAAAAAAGACGCCACTTATTTAGTTGGCGGCCTGGTCAAAGACATTTCCAATCTAGAGGTGATCAAAATGATTTTGCGCTTAATGGATGCCGATGAAAGTCAGTTGGAATTTGTCACCGACCGCGCCGGTCATGACCGGCGCTATAGTGTTGATTGGAGCGCTCTACAAAATGACCTGGACTGGCAACCATCGGTTACTCTAGAGCAAGGTTTGCAAAAAACTATTGCCTGGTATCAAGCTAATCGCGATTGGTGGCAACCACTCAAAGAAAAATCAGCCGCCTTTTTTGCCCAGAATTACAAAAAAGCTTGATAAATAAATGTTTTTTAGGAAAGAATTATTTAAATGACCGCAAAACACGCCGCCAAACCAGCCACTAAACCCGCCCTCATTCTCACCGGCAGTCAAGGCCTGATTGGCAGTTATTTTGCCCAAGCTTTTGCTTCCAGCTATCAAATCATCCCATTTGACCGACGCGGCCAATCACCCATTGATATTACCGACCCCGCTGCCTTGGAGCAAGCTCTAGAACAAGCCCACGCCACCCACCCCAATCTCCAAGCTATTGTCCACACGGCCGCTTTTACCGATGTTAGCGCCGCTTTTGCCCAAAGCGGCGATAAATCTGCCCCCGCTTATCAAGTTAATGTCACCGGCACCAAAAACTTAGCCACTCTGGCTGCTGCCCATCAGCTTTTCTTCATTCATCTTTCCACCGCCTATGTTTTTGACGGTCAGAAAAAAAGCCTTTATTTTGAAGAAGACCCCCCCGCTCCCATTGAGTGGTATGGCCAGACCAAAGCCTGGGCAGAAGAAGCCTTGCTAGAGTCTGGCGGCCAAAAATGCCGTATTGGGCCACACCCCCACCGGTGCCCCCCCCCCGGGCCCCAAAAAGAAAACCCCGCGACCATTGGTAGGGG
>CAYJFT010000023.1:3778-5180 GCA_964369765.1 uncultured Pseudomonadales bacterium
TGGTCCCAAATTAGACACCCTGCATGGCATTGTCGCTGGCCTTCAAAACAATAATATCCATCCCCAGTTTACCAATCACTTTTTTGGCCCCACCTATATTCCTGATTTAGCCAAAATCATCGACTATTTCCTGCGCCAGCCCACTCCAGGTCTTTTTCACGCCAGCTCTGGTGAGAAATGGTCTGATTACGATTTTGCCCTAGCTATTCAAGCTCTTTTGGACCTCCCTGGCAAAGTCAAAAAAGGCGATTTGGGCAACTATTTAAGCACTCTGGAGCGGCCTTATCAACGCAATACCGCCATGAGCAATCAAAAACTTACTCAAATTTTGGACTTCCCACTCCAAACTATCAAGCAAGCTATCCAGGAAGTCAAATTATAAATTATGATCAAAAAAACCAATTTTTGCCCCAAGCTATTTTTTTACTCCAAAACCCATTTTTGCGGTAAATATGCGTTAATTGCGTTAAATATGCGGTAATAAACTAATAGAAAGGTCAAAAATTATGCAAATTTCCTCTAAATATCAAGAAATGGAAGAAGTCCAGGCTTACAGCAACAGGGGCAAAATTGCCGGCGTAGAGCTGATTAAAAATAATTATTTTTCGGCTACAGACGGCAATTTTGCCGAAATTTTGCGCTATGACAACGGCCGCGTTGCCGGTCTAGAGCAAGACTTTGTTATCCGCCAACTCAACTGGTCATATATTACCCCTGGAGCCATCAAAGGCTATCATTATCATGCTCATCAAAAAGACCTTTGGTTTTGCCCACCTTTTGATCGCCTGATTGTCAATCTCCACGATTTGCGCCAAGACAGCCCCACTTATGATCAACATCAAACCCTTATCTTGGGTGCCGGCCAAAACCTCGCTTTGGTTATCCCCGAGGGCGTTGCCCATGGCTGCAGTAATCCTTATGAGCGCCCCATGACTCTTTTTTATGCCGTCACCAATCAATTTGACCCCGATCAACCCGACGAAAAACGCCTGCCCTTTAATGCTTTTGGCGCCCAAGTTTGGGAAATTGAAAAAGGCTAAGTTTTTGGCCACTTTTTTTGCTTATTTTTCTGCCCCAGGTTTTTAGCTTGCGCCAAAACTCTCTCTCAAGTTTGCTTCCCTTCCTCACGCGCAAATAATGCAAAATCCCAATTATCAGTCCCGCCAGCAAAATTAAGCCGCCCAAAATTAGCCAGTCCGCCCTGTTCCAAACAAAATCTGGTCCTCCTGGTACCCCGGTTACTGCCGCACCCAAAACCTCTCCTGTCTCACTGGCCTCTGTCTGATTTTCTCCAAACAAGGGGCGCGCGCCCAACACATCTTCCAGTCCCTGCCGAGCTGATTGCACAGGCAACTGTTTGGCGCGCGCCCCGCCACCATCTCCTTCTACAACGGCGGGGGGG
>CAYJFT010000023.1:5190-10683 GCA_964369765.1 uncultured Pseudomonadales bacterium
CCCGCGCCAAACAGTTGTTCGTGGCCGGCCCGTGCTTTTTGACGGGGAAAGGGTTGGGCGCGCGCCCCTCCTCCTTCTCCTTCTCCTCCTCCCCCTCCTTCTCCCCCTTCTCCACTCAAAATCTCTCGCCAGACCACTTCTCCGTCAATCTCATTTTCCCAAGTTTGAATATAATTTTGAATCACTGTCTCGCTACTTCCATTTGTCTCGCTATCTCCGTTTTCCCCCATTCCCTCATCAACTTCACCCATCTCCGCCTCATCGCTTGCCTCCACTTCCTCCTTTTCCCCCTGCTCCACCTCTGTCTCCCTCTCCACTTCCTCGCCCGTAATTTTTAATTCCCAAGCAAACTCCAAGCTTTTCTCATTTAACCACTGACTTTTTAAATAATGCCAATTTAAATGCGTCCAATCAAGCTCAATTAAGGCTTCACTGCTAGCCTCCAAAGTCAAATCTAGCCATAATTTATCTGCCACCAACCAATTCACCAGCTGATAATCCAAGACCTGGGGCGAGCTTTTTTCTGGTGCCAGCTGCTGCCAACTACTACGCAACCACAGTAAATTATTATAATAGTAAGCATAAGGACTCTCCAAAGCCAATTTAGCCTGCAATTGCAATTTTTCCGCTGTCTGATTTTGCCACAACCAGATTTCTTTGCCCAGCAAATTATTTTGCTCAAAAACCCATTCCTGCTTCGCCTCCACTCCCCCCGCCTCCACTCCCTCCACCCCTGCCTCTAACTGGCAACCACTAGTCAAACAGTTAATCACCTGTAGTCTTTGATTATTATTCTCTAACATAAATCCCTTTCCAAGCCAAGCTCATTGGCTGTTTTTGATAATAATTTCGCGGCTCCATCAAGCCTGAATAAGTCACTATCTCTATTGGCTCTTGCCAACCTTCGTTTGCATCCTCACCCTGGGCTTTATATAAATAAATTATCTTTCCTGCCTCCAAAAATTCCTCCAGGCCCCATTGGCTCGGGTAAATTTTTAGTCTCTCCCCAGCCGCCAGCAAACCCTGTAAGTCTATTCGCTCACCCTCACTATTACTCAGATAATATTCCCTCAAATCTATTTCATGCTCACTCATATTAGCCAACTCTATTACCCCCGCCCCAAAAAGAGTAGGGGAGAGACCAATAATTTCTAGCTGCCCCAATAATCTTCCTGCACTTAGCCCTTCTGCCTCTGCCAGCCGACAACTCTCTGCTTGGCAAAACCAAATTTCACTAAGCGGACTCAAATTGCCCAGATAGTCACTCAGTCGCCCAGCCAAATAAAAGCCCGCCTGCCATTGCTCTTCACTCACCCCACTTATTTTCCAATTTCTTTCTCCTCCCTCGCTGTCTTCCTCGTCCACTACTTCATTTACCCTTAGCTTGGCCAACTCATCCCATTCTCCCTGCAGTACCATCCAATCATTTACTGCCACAAGCTCTAGCCCCGCTACTTTTACCTCAGCCTCACCCACCCCACTCCCCCATAATTCCCCAGCCCTTTTTTCCCAATTTACAAAAGTCAGGCTGCTTCCCGCCATCACCTGATTCGTCTCTGCTAACTCCGCCAAATCTAACCAGGCTTCTGGAGCACTCCCGCCCCGCCATAATTCCAAGTATAGTCCCTCTTTTTCCCAATCATTCTCGGCTATCACTATCTCCGCTCCCCGGCCCAATATCTCTTCTTCTGTCCGCAAGACCAATTCCTCTCCAGTTTCTCTAGTCACTGCCGTTATCACTTCTCCGGGGCGCCGAGCCACCTCTTGCAAATTTAATTGATCAAAAAACATCAGTAAATACTCGCTTTGATCATGAATAATCATTTCCACCCGGATAAGCCGACTACCCTCCACACAACTCCCTGGATTCTTCATTCTAATTGTCCCACCTTTATACATTTCGCTTTCATTAAAATAAATTGGCTCTTCTCCACAAATTGTCACTTTGGCCCGGGGTAAATTTTCTCCACTTATTTTGCTATACAAAGCCATCACATAATCAAAAGTTAAATAAGCAAATTCGCTTTGTTCCTCAGTTAGCTCAAATTCAAAAGCCGTTTCATAATTAGTAGACAAAGTGATGGTATTTAAAAGATCTTTGCTAGTCCAAACCTGACCAGTCTCATCTTCCACCCGCCAATTTACCCGGGCGTCGTACCAGGGTTCATGCCAAAAATTTTTATAGCTAAGAGTTTGACTCTCTAGTCTTAGCGTCTGAGCAAATTCTGCTGCAGCCACTTTTTTTAGCCATCCATTACTAAAGAATGTTAATAATACTAAAATTAAGCCTGCTTTTTTCATTTTTCCTATCTATTTACTTTTTACTTTTTCCTCCCTCGCGCTTATAGACATTTATTACACCGAATGTGAGGGAAAGATGTTATAGAGCACGTTGCTAAATTATCTATAAGCGCGAGTTCTTACTAATATTCTCCCCGCAAATCTCACTTTTATCTCACTTTTTTGCGAGCAATTTTAATTTCTAGAGCAAATTACTGCTAAATTCCCCAAATTTAAGCCCTCAAAAGCACTCAAAAGCTCTCAATTACTCGCCAATTTATCATTTTTGTTTGACATGCTTAGCAAAAACTTCTATAATTATCCTATTATGAAAAAAACTACCAAAAAGCCTAGCGCCAAAGCTAGCAACACTGTTAAAAAGACTAGCCCAGCAGTTAAAAAAGCTGCTCCCAAAAAAACTGTCACCAAACCTACTCCCAAAAAAGCCCCAGTTAAAAAAGTCCCAGTTAAAAAAGCTACTCCTGTTAAAAAAGCTACTCCTGTTAAAAAAGCCCCAGTTAAAACCACTAATAAACTCACTCATCAAGAAAAAAACGCTCAATTCCGCTATTTAGCCATGGTTTTTCTTTGCGGCGTGGTGCTTTTCTTTGTTTTGCTCTTGGTGATTGCCCAAAGCATCCCTTCTTAAATTTTCCCTGGGCTTAGATTAAAAATATGTACGCTCCCAATCAAGAATTTCTCCGCCAAGCCGCTGTCTATGTCCCAGAGCTTAAAACCAATTGGATGCTAGACCGGGTCGCTTTTTTTGGTAGCGCCGATGTCCCCATTGAGTCCAAAATTTATCAAGACGCTTATGCCTGCGCCCAGCTCCTTGCTAAAAACGGCAAAATTATCGTTAATGGCGGCGGTCCCGGGATTATGCAAGCCTCTACTCAGGGGGCAGCTTCGGTTGGCGGCCAAACCATTGGTGTCACTCTTAATCCAGACAAAGATGATTTACCTGAATTTGAGGGCGAGTCCAATAATAATCGTCTCACCCTGCAATACAAAACCAAAAACTATATTGAGCGCATGTTTGGTCTGCTTTCTCAGGCAGATGTCTTTGTTTGTTTTCGTGGCGGCACGGGCACTCTGAGTGAATGGGCTACGGCTTGGCTTCTGGCTCACCTTTATTATGGCCGCCATAAACCGCTGGTACTTTATGGCAATTTTTGGTTTGAAGTCATGGAAAACATTAATAATAATTTTTTGATCGGCGAGAAAGAACGCAATATTTATCGGATAGTGGAGAATAAAGAACAGCTTCTGGCCGTTATTCAGGGTTTGGAGCGCGAGCTCCAGGTTCTCCGGGAGGCCCAGTAATGAAAATTACTACCATTGGCGGCGCTTTAGTAGACATCTTTTTTCAGTCGCCAGACTTTGGCCGCCGCCAAATCAATGACCTAGACTATCTCACTCTTCCTTATGCACAGAAATCTGAAATCGAATCTTATCACCTTACTACCGGCGGAGGTGCCTCCAACGCGGCGGTCGCCCTCGCCCGCCGCGGACACCAAGTTTCTATCATCGCCGAAATTGGTCATGACAATTTCGGCGAAATCGTCCGGCGCGAGCTGATTGCCCAAAACGTTGATACCCGCCACATTATTAGCGAGCGCCAGGAGCAAACCGGCTGCAGCGTCATTCTCCTCCCTCCAGACTCCGAGCGCACTGTCTTAGTTTCGCGCGCCGCCAGCGCTATGCTTGATGATTATGATATTCCCCGCGATTTCCTCTCTACCCAAGACTATCTTTATCTCTCTTCCTTGGGTGGTAATCTTAACCCTCTCACCGAAATCTGGGCCCTTTTTGATCAATACCCTCATTTGGGCCTCTCTTGGAACCCCGGCTCCAAAGAACTTCAAGAACTCAGCGCCGGCGCCCTCCCTTTGCCTGTCATTGAAAAAGGCATTTTCTTTGTCAATCAAAAAGAATGGCAAATGGTTAAAAATAAGCAAAAAGAAATCTTAGCTCAATTTCCCCTGGTTGTCGTCACTGCCGGCAAAGACGGCGGTCAGCTATATTACCATCAAGAACTTTATCAAGAATTCCCCACCCTAGCCCACCCCAGCAAAGTCTATGACACCACTGGCGCTGGCGACGCTTTCGCCAGCGCCTTCACCTCTACCATTCTTTATGACTGCAGTCTAGAAGAGGCCATCGAAGCTGGTCAAAACAACGCCGCCTCGGTAATTGCACACCTGGGCGCTAAAAAAGGCCTCCTTTCCTTTTAACCCCCCTGCTCCATCCAAAAAAACCCTGATGTTTACACATCAGGGTCACTCTCGAGACTTTCTTAAGTTTTATTACCACAATGATATTTTGCCGCTGCATCCACACTCCGTGCCGCTGCCTGCCGATTTTCCTTCAATTTCGCTGCCACTTCAGCTCGCAATCTCCTTATGCCCTCAGGACTAGGCTGCAAATGCTTTGGCAATGGTCCAAAAGAATATTGCTCATCATCACATTTCAGTCGCGCTGCCAACAAATCATAAAAATCAACCATTACTCTTCTCCTTATCCATTTTAATTAATTTTTGCGTCCGCTCTTTTACTCCTCGCCTTCTTTTTTCACTCCTTCCCAAGCGAATATAATCACGCACATAAGCAATCCAAATCAACCACTGACTGACCGCCAATAGTATCCAGACCAGCTCCGGCATCACTATCAGAAAACCCAGGCCCAGACAAACTATCTCGCTAAATGTCCCCAGCTTCCCCCACCAGCCAGGTTTATACTTCACTTGCGGATAGCGTTGCCGAAACTCCGTAGCCCAGACAGCCAAGGTCACTTCTTTGACCATTAGCAC
The DNA here is from genome assembly GCA_964369765.1 of uncultured Pseudomonadales bacterium. Taxonomy (GTDB): domain Bacteria; phylum Patescibacteriota; class Microgenomatia; order UBA1400; family PJMF01; genus JAUNST01. The sequence continues at coordinate 10,281 of CAYJFT010000023.1, forward strand.
TCCCACTAACCAACCCGGGATCAAGCCTAAATAGCTGCCCATAGTAATTAGCAAGGTTAAATGACAAACCTTGTCCACCAAGCCATCCCAGGCCCGGCCAACCACACTTTCTCCCCCCGTTGCCCGCGCTACATAGCCATCGACTACATCAAAGGCCATAAAGCCGACATAAGCCCAGAGAAAAAAGTATTTTTCCCAGCCACAAATTATTCCGACCAAGAAAAATCCTACCATCATTAATCGCCAGGTGGTAATTACATTAGCCAAAGACAAAATTACCCGAACCGTTATCACCTCCTCCGGCTCTTTACTAGTATTCTTAACCTGTAGAAAAATAGCTAACCAACCAAAAAAGACCGAATCCTCACGCCGGCGCCAGCCGCCCTCTTGCCATCTGCGCAAA
>CAYJFT010000024.1:0-10682 GCA_964369765.1 uncultured Pseudomonadales bacterium
CCGCTACAAAATCAAAGACCGTGATGAGTCTTATACTAGCGCTGATTGGATAAATTATCTAAAAGACCTAAATCGGACTTATGGGGTTTATGCTTTTGAAGACCCTTTTGCCGAGAGTGATTTGGTAAACTGGAAAACTTTTACTGCGGAATTTAATAGTAATGCCCGGATTATTGCTGATTCGCTAACCAGAACCAATGAAGAATTGGTCAAAACTGCAATCAAAGAAAAAGCGGCTAATACCCTGATTGTTAAAACTGGTCAGGTAGCAACTATTAGTCAGTTGATACAGGCAGTCAAGGCGGCCCGGGCGGATAAATGGCAAGTGGTGATTTCTAATCGTGAGGGTGAAACCAATGATGATTTCTTGGCTGATTTGGCCGTGGGCTTGGGGGCGGATTTTGCTAAATTTGGGCCACCAAACCGGGGTGAGCGGATTGCCAAGTATAATCGTTTGTTGCAAATTAGCGCCGAATTACGGGCAATTAATCAGGCGGCTAATGAAGTGAATGAGTCGGCAGGAAGTGATATGGCAGAGAGTGAAGTGGCGGGGAGTGAAGTAGGAGCGGCTAGTGCAGAGTTAAGCGGAAATTAAATAATGCCAGAGCAAAAGCATCAGATTATCCAGCCTACAATTACTGGTGAAGGATTTAGTGTAGAAAGTCCGCGCCAGCCGTATAATGGGCCGACACCCACGGTGCTTTTGATTTTGGATGGCTGGGGGATAGGGCCAAAAAATGCTGGCAATGCGATTACTTTGGCCAATACGCCCAATATGGATCTTTTTTGGCTGTCTTTTCCCCATGCTAATTTATCTGCTTCTGGTGAGGCGGTGGGTTTGCCCCGGGGCGAGGATGGTAATAGTGAAACGGGGCATTTAAATATTGGGGCGGGTAATATTGTTTATCAGGATTTACCCCGGGTGAATATGTCTATTGCTGATGGTAGTTTTGCCCGTAATCAGACTTTTGCGGCAGCTTTTTCTCATGTCAAAAACAATAATTCGGCCTTGCATATCATGGGTTTGGCGGGTAGTGGCGGGGTGCATGCTAATTTGGAGCATATGCTGACATTGCTGGAAATGGCCAAAAAAGAGAATATTAGTAAAGTTTACTTGCATTTATTTACTGATGGTAGGGATTCGCCGCCTTATCAAGCTCCAGAGATTATTGAAAAGATTCAAGAAATTTGTAATAGTCTGGGAGTGGGTGAGATAGCAACAGTGGTGGGTCGTTTTTATGCAATGGATCGTGATCAGCGTTGGGACCGAGTAGAGCGAGCTTATCATGCTTTGGTGAGCGGGGATGGCCAGGTGACCAATGATCCAATTAGCGCGGTAGTCAATCAGCATCAGGCTAGAAATACCGATGAATTTATAGAGCCAATTAAAGTTTTGGATAAAGATGGCCAAGTGGTGACAATTAATGATGATGATGCGGTGATTTTTACCAATTATCGGATTGACCGACCGCGCGAGTTGACCCGGGCTTTTGTAATTACAGATTTTTCTGCGCCACAGACGGTTGATTTTGATCCTTATCTAGAAAAATATGAAAAAACCAATGCTTTGCAGGGCAAGGCCACTGGGGCAACTTTTGAGCGGAAAAAGGTAGTAAAAAATCTGTTTTTTGTGACGATGACGAGATATGAAGAGGGTTTGCCGGTGGCAGAGGCTTTTCCGCCGCAGCCGGTGCGTGAGCCACTGTGTAAAGTTTTTGCCCAGTATGGGCTAAAACAGCTGCGGGCGGCAGAAACAGAAAAACAAAAATTTGTAACTTATTATATGAATGGCCAAAAAGAGTTGATTTTTCCTGGTGAAGACAGGGTAATTTTACCTAGTAAAGATGTTAAATCTTATGATGAATTACCAGAAATGAGTGCCAGAGAAATTGGGGCCGAGGTAGTGACAAGAGTAGAAAATGCTGATTATGATGCTATGGTAATAAATTTGGCCAATGGTGATATGGTGGGTCATACTGGTAATTTGGAAGCAGGGATAAAAGCCTGTGAGGTGGTGGATGAAGTGGTGGGGCAAATTGTGCGGGCGGTTTATCAAAAAGGTGGGGTAGTTTTGATTACGGCAGATCACGGGAATGTAGAAGAGATGATTAATATGGAGTCTGGAGAGGTAGATACAGAACATTCTATTTATCCGGTACCGCTGATTATTGTGGGTCAGGCTTATTTTAATCAGAGCCGGACATTGCCCAATGGAGTTTTGGCTGATATTGCCCCAACGATGTTGGCGATTATGGGTTTGGAAAAACCCATTGCTATGACCGGGCGATCATTGATTTAATTTGCTGGTGGTTAATTTGATTTTAGCTTTCACCTAATTTATAGGCGATGAAAAAGCCGCCGAGGGCCAATGGGACCGAGGCGGCGATTAAACCTGGGGAAAAAGTCATGCCATCACCCAGAGCGGTGACAAAAATAGCGATTATGGAAGAGAGGACAAAGCCCAAGATAGCAAAATAAGTGGGGATAGTGAATTTCTGGAGTAAATATTCAATTAATTTGGCTACCAAAACAATGCCAACCAGGACCCCTAGGCCAAAAGCAGCTAAGATGGTGAGATCGTGAAAAAGATTGGAGAAAGTGACCAAGCTTTTGATGGTTTCCATAATGGGGGTGTAATAGCCCAAAAGGATGAGGAGAAAGGAGCCGCTAACGCCAGGAACTACCATAGAGGCGGCGGCGACCAGGCCAACTAAGAAGAGATTAATATAGCCCAGCAAGCTGGGCTGGGACAGACTAACAGCCTGGTCCCCGCCACCCGAGAAAGTCATAATTAAAATCAGCATAAAGGTGAGTAAAAAGATAATCAGATTAAAAGGATTTTTGATTTCTGTTTTGACTTTGGAAAAAAGCATGGGTACACCACCCAAAATTAGGGCAATAAAGAAAATAATGGTGGGGAGGGTGAAATTGGCCAGAGCAGCGGTGATAAAAAAGCTACCACCGACAATGGCGATAGCGGCACCAATACCCAAGAAAAGCAGTAAGCGCAAATGCTTGGGTAAATCGGCAAAAAAGTGGCTAATCATAGCAATAATATCGGGGTAAATACCCAGGGTGATCATCAGAGTGCCACCGCTGACACCGGGGATAATATTGGCAATGCCAATAAAAAAGCCTTTGATAATTAAAGAAAGGGGTGAATGTTTTTGCATAAGTGAGGCTTATTCTATTATGAGTAGGGGTTTTTGTAAAGGGCTAAAGCAGCGACGAGCTTGATATTAAAGATTGATGCCAGTGGCCAAAGTGACAGCTTGCCAGATCCAATAGCTAAGAAAAAGCATTAAAAAGCCAATAATAGCGGCAGTGACTTTGCGCCGGCCTAAGTCTACACTAGTTTGTTTGCCGGTAGTGCCACCAAGGATGATTTGAAAGCCACCCCAGAGAATATAGATGAAAAGGACAAGCGCCGCCACGGGAAAAACGATTTGACGCATGGCTTGACTGATAATATCACCGGGTGTGGCGGCGGCCAAAACGGTGCCTTGGAGCGGATCGAGATTTTCTAAGGCCTGGGGGGTAATTTCTACGGAAATGGTATTAATACCTACAGTAGCTGGGTCTAGGGAGCTGGTCTGACAACAAAAAAGATTGCTGGTAAAAACTGATTCGCTGGCCAGTTTAGTGTCGCCTTCATTGCAGCCATTGCTGTCTAGGGGGAGGACAACACTATTAATATAATCGCCGCCTAAATTATTGTAGCAGCGTTGATAAAAATCGCGTTCGGGACCAACTAAATCATCGGGGACGGCCGGGGTAGTTTGATTTGTGGTAGTGGAGTCGGGAGTGGTGGAATCGGGGGAGGTTTGAGTGCCGGTTTGATTATTGCCGCCGGCAAAAGGATCGCTGATTTGGCCCTGAACAAAATTGGGCAGCAAAAGAGCAATCAGTAAAAAACTGGTGGCGGTGATTAAGCTAATTTTAAGTATTTTATGTATCATAATAAAAAATATTATACTATTATATCAAGAGTTGATTAATTTGTCAATTTACCGGGATTTGGCGCTAGGCGCCAAATCCCGGTGAAAAAAAAGAAAGAGTTTAGGCTTTGAGCCTAAGTTGAGTGCTGTTGTTTGGCCAGAATTTAATTAGGGCAAATTCAATGGCTAGAGCGACAATTGGAATGGGTAGGATAATGCTGCCGACCCAGATATAGGGTAGATAGGCTAGGATGGTCGCCACTATCAAAAGAAGTAGTTTTTGATAAAGTTCTCCTTTGCAGCTCCAGTGCCAGTCTTGGCCCTGCCATTCATCCAAACTGAGCGAAAGTTGCTCAGCCACTTGTTCTAGCAAATAAATTAGGGCTAGAGCAATAATGGAAATGGTAAAGCTGGTCATTAAGAAACTGACCAGACTAGTGGCAAGGCCGACGATGCCGGCAATCAAGAGTCCAGCGACGAGTACCATTGAGCGAGTGTTGCTGTTTTCATCTTCGTCTAAGTCAGTAGCCCTTGCATTTTGATAATCTTCGGCGCAGGGGCCGGGGGCCGGCAGGCCTAAGAGGCCGCTGGCTAGAATACCGATGGCCAGGGTGCGCCAGGAGCGGGCTTGATTGTTGCTACCCCTGATGCCGACCAGAATTTCTGGGAGGCAGAGGATGGTGCTTAGCGGAATCAAGAGAAAGCTTAAATTCAGCTCTCCCCTGCCCAACCAACTTAAGCCTGACCAAAAAGCATCGGTGGCAGGGGTAAACATTGCGCCCCAGCCGTGTGAGCTTTGGGTCAGAGCAGCAGCCTGCTGGGCAATTAAATGCCCGTTGTTGAAGAATATCAAGCTGGCGGCCACTCCAGCCAAGACAATAAATATCTTAAAGCTGGTTTTATTTATAATCGCTGCCAAGACGCAGAGACCCAAGAGAATGCCAATGTATTCATCGGCTAAACTGAGACTCCTGATTAAATACCATGTCACCATCAAGGTGACACTTAGCTTGGTGAGTTTGCCAGGAATTCTGGCAAAAAGTCTTTGCCAGAATGGTTCATTGGCGACCAAGCTAATTAGGAGCAGTATGCCAGCGCTAACCAAGCTCCCCAAAGCTAAGTTGATGCTGCCGGCATTGATTATAAATGCCGGCAGCATCATTAACATCGGTCGGAAACTGCCCTGAATATTCAGGGCATAAGAACTAACGGCTAAAAAGCCGTATAAAGTTAGGGCGGCACTAAGATTGCTGCCCATTAAAAGACTGGCAATTGAAATTAGCGCTAGTGTTCTTACCAGAGCCCCACTGTGAGTGAGGCCCAGAGTGACTGAAGTTCTGATTTTTTCCATTTTATTCTCCTCCTTTAAAATGGGTGTTCTCTTTCTTTTTTAAAGACCTTGTCATTTTCCGGCCGGTAATTATTGCTAAGCAATAGGGGTCAAAAAGTGACAAAATGGTCTTTAGTATATCATATTATAGGGCTAAAGTCAAGAAGTGAGGGGCTGTTTGAAAGGTAAAAAATGGAGGAAATTTGGACTAAAAAAATTGGGCGGATTTTACTCTTGGAGTAAAATCCGCCCAGAAAACTTAAGTGTTAATTGTTTCTTCTCTACTTTTTAATAAATTGTGGGCCAGCTGGCCTAAAACCAATTGGTCTTGGGTGCGGTCACAAAGTATTTCTAGGTGAGCAAACTTCAAATGCCAGGCATAGGTAAGAATTAGATTTTTTAATTCTTCTTTTGCCTGAGCTAAATTGGTATCGCGAAAATCAATTGTAGCAGTTGTATTTCCGCCGATAATGTTTGCTTTTGTTTCACCTTGGCTAAATTTGATTTTTTTCATCCATTTGAAATTTTTTGTCTGATAATCATGATTTTCTAACATGAAAACCTCCTTTTAATTTGCAATTAACTTCTTTGTCAGAGGTTGGCTTAAAGCCATTTTCTAGACGAGCTTGATTAATTTTCTGATCAATTTGGCGATAATACTTTATCGCTCTTTGTTGTTCATTATCAACAACCATTAAAGCATAGGTTTTTTCTGAGAGACTGTTTTTTTGTAAAATTTCTGGCATTTTTTCCTGAATGATTTGATCTGAAATCCCTGTGATGTCAATGATGACATTAGTGCTGGTGATTTTGAGAAGGTAGTGTGTGTTGCCATCGGGTAATTCTAGAGTGATTTTTTGTAGAATTTTTTCTTCTTTAGCCTGGTTGTCATTGGTATTAAACCAAGTAAACTTGATTGAGTGCTGACTGGCTAAACTCGCTTTTGCTTCTTGGCCGAGAGTCATTATTTTTCCTCCTTTAATTCAAAATATTATAGAACACTTAAGGAGGAGATTATAATATAATTATAGGTTTTTGTCAAGGCTAAGGTGGGTATGAGCGGCAGGGGTGAGGAGGCGGCCCTTGGGGGTTTTTTGCAAGAAGCCGATTTGGAGGAGATAAGGTTCAATGACTTCTTCGATAGTGGATTCGTCTTCGCTGGTGGCGGCGGCCAGGGTGGATAAACCAACCGGGCCGCCGCCATAGTTAATAGCCATAATCTGAAGCAAATGGCGGTCGGCATCGGTGAGGCCCAAGGTGTCAATTTCTAAAAGGTCTAAAGCGGCGCTAATAATAGCCGGGGTAAGCTGGTCTTGATGCTGGACTTGGGCATAATCACGGATACGCTTGAGCAGTTTGAGGGCAATCCGGGGGGTGCCCCGGGCGCGCTGGGCTAAAAGGAGGGCAGATGCTGGATCTAGATCCAGGTCTAATTTCTGCCCAGCGCGCTGAATAATGGTGATTAATTGTTCTGGAGTATAATAATGAAGGCGATAGGTAAGGCCGAAGCGATCACGAAAAGGTCCGGTAAGAGCGCCAAAACGGGTGGTGGCGCCCACCAAAGTAAATTGGGGTAGGTCTAAGCGAACAGTCCGGGCGGCGGGGCCTTTGCCAATAACAATGTCTAGGGCATAGTCTTCCATGGCGGGGTATAAGGTTTCCTCGACTGTTTTTGGTAAACGATGAATTTCGTCTATAAAAAGGACATCGTGGGCTTCTAAATTGGTTAAAATGGCAGCCAAGTCACCAACTTTGGTTAGAGCAGTGCCAGAAGTGATTTTGAGATTACTACCCATTTCTTTGGCAATTAAGTGAGAGAGAGTGGTTTTGCCCAAGCCGGGAGGGCCGTAAAAAAGGGTGTGATCCAAAGCCTCTTGGCGTTTTTTGGCAGCACTGGTGCCAATTAAAACAGCAGTTTTAATTTTTTCTTGACCGTGAAATTCTGCCCAATTGCTGGCGCGCAGATTGGTAAAAAGTTGTTCTTCTTCGGCTGTGGTGGGAGTAATGAGTTGATTTAAGTTCTGACGCATGAGGTCATTATAGCAGAGAAAGGAAGTATTTTGGGGGCAAAGTTGGGGAGATGATTACTGATGATGCCCGACTAGGATTCGAACCTAGATTAAAGGCTTCAAAGGCCTCTGTCCTGCCATTAGACGATCGGGCAAAGTGGTAATTATAGCAGACAAATATTATAACATAATTGCTTGGAGTCTGGAGAGGAAATTTGGGGCAAAAAGAGCTTTTACATCAGTGTAGAGATGAGGCGGAGGGCATAGCGCCAGGCCTTGATGGGAAGTGGGGCGGAGCGAAGGCTTTCTAAGGTGATTAATTCACATTGTTCTAGGGTTTTTTTTAAATCTGTTTTGAGTTCTTTGACAGCGGTAGTTTGATGGAGCCAGACACCGTTTTCATAGTTGAGGTAGAAGCTGCGATAGTCCAAATTAATGGTGCCAATTAAAGCGGTGTGATTATCAACTAGGCAAGTTTTGGAATGAATAAATCCTGGTGTATAGCGATAAATTTGGACGCCAGCTTTGATAAGGGCAGGATAAAAGGCCTCGGAGGCATATTTATTCATTTTGCGATCGGCAATGCCAGGGACTATAATTTTGACGGCCAAACCACTTTTGGCGCTGAGGCAAAGTGTAGCTTGGAGCTCGCTATCAATAATTAAATAGGGAGTGGTAATAATAATAGAATCGCGAGCATGATGGAGCATATTTAAATAAAGATTGCGTGAGATAGGCTCGGTATCTAGGGGAGAATCGGAAAAAGGCTGAATAAAGCCGTCATTGGGCAGGGGCTGGGCATAGTCATATTTAAATTTGTCAAAGTCAATTGTTTTACTACTCTGGGAATTTAGATGCCAAGACTGTAAAAACATCACGGTAAAAGTCCAGACTGCTTGGCCGGTGAGCATGAGACCGGCGTCTTTCCAAATACCATGGGGTTGCACCAAATTAATATAACGGTCAGAAAGATTGATACCACCGGTAAAAGCAATGCGATTGTCAATAATGACAATTTTGCGATGATCGCGATTATTCATTTTGAGATTAAAAAAGGGCAAAAACCGGTTAAAAGCAATGGTTTTGATGCCCAGCATAGCCATTTTTTGGGGAAAATTGTTACTGACACTAAAAAGAGAGCCAAAATCGTCATAAATCAGGCGGACTTGGACACCTTGCTCGATTTTGGCGCAGAGAATATTTAAAATTTCTTGCCACATTTGGCTTTTTTCATTGATGATAAAAAATTCCAAAAAGATAAAGTGGCGGGCAGAGCGAAGTTGTCTTTTGAGGTGAAAAAAGTAATTTTCCCCAAAAGGAAAATATTGGCTGGCGGTGTGTTGATAAAGGGGGAAATTGTAATGATGTTGCAAATAAGTGACTTCTTTGGCGGCGTAAATATCTAGGCGCTGGATTTTTTCGCGGGTAAAGTCTTGATGAGGTAGGTATTGATTGCTTTTTTCTAAAAATTCCCGGGCAATTTTGCTGCGCTGATTTGGTCTTTTTTGCCAAACAAAAAACCAGTAAATCAGAGCGCCAAAAGGGAAAAAGATAAGCAGGAAAATTGTCCAGCTAGTTTTGTAAGCGGGATTATCATTGTTATTGATTAGATAAAGGGTGGTAAAAAAATTGGCGGCCAAGCCAATAAAGTAAAGAGTAGAGAAAAAGCTAGAGAAAAACTGGTCTAGAAAAAAAGCCACTAAGACAATTTGTAAGAGTAGGAGTAGAAAAATTAGACTAAAACGACTAAAAATGGTGCGAAAAGTTTTACCAGCTTGCTTATCTTTTTGGGAGGCTTTTTTTGTCATTCTCTAATTATTATAGCACTTTTTGGTTTATAATGAAAATGTAAAAATAGAAAGGTAATTATGGCATTGGTGTCTGGCAAAGAAGTTTTGGAACAAGCCTATCAGGGTAAGTATGCGCTGGGGGCGTTTAATTGTAATAATATGGAGATAGTTCAGGGAATTATGGGCGCGGCGGCGGAGGAGCGGGCCCCGGTAATAATCCAGGCCAGTCAGGGCGCGATGAAGTATGCCGGGGTGGATTATATTGTTAGTTTGGTGCGTACAGCCGCCGCCGCGCAGCCGGAAATCCCGGTAGTTTTACATCTAGATCATGGGACAGATTGGGATCAAGTGATGGCGGCAATTGAGGGTGGTTTTACTAGTGTAATGTATGATGGTTCCAAATTGCCACTAGAGGAAAATATAGCGATGACCAAAAAAGTGGTAGAGATTGCTCATCAGCGCGGGATTAGCGTGGAAGCGGAGATTGGGCGGGTGGGGGGAAATGAAGAACAGATTCAGGTGAGCGAGGCAGAGGCGCGCTATACTGATCCAGAGGAAGCGGTTTATTTTGCCCGGGAAACTGGAGTAGATAGTCTAGCGGTAGCAGTGGGTACGGCCCATGGTTTGTATAAGGGAGAGGTAAAAATAAATTATGAGCTTTTGGAGCAAATTGCGGCGCAAGTAGATATGCCCATTGTTTTGCATGGCTCTAGTGGAGTGCCTGGGGAAATGTTGCAGGAAGCAATTAAGCGAGGGGTGAGTAAAGTCAATATTGACACTGATTTGCGGGTGGCTTTTGTGGGGGCAATGCGGACAGTTTTGGCGGAGAGTCCCGAAGAAATAGATCCGCGGCAGATTTTGGGGCCGGCGCGAGAAGCTTTATTGGCCAAAGTGAGAGAGAAAATCCAGTTTTTTGGCAGCAGCGGTAAAATTATGAATGAATAAAAAGCGCTTGTTTTATCAGACTGGGGTAATTCACTTGCTGTTTTTTCTGGTAATTTTGCTGGTTTTTTTACTGGGGCAGACTAGGCAAGGAATAGTTTTGGGGGCGCTAGAGTTGGCAGCGAGGGGTGGGGAGGAAAAATTATTTTTTCCCCGGGCGGGGGCAGAGAGCCAGGGTTTTTCACCGGTACTTTTGCAAGAAATGAAGACAGAAGTGAGAGAGCGTGAAGTTTATGCTTTGCTGACTTTGCGCCATGGTTATTTGCTGGATGAGTATTATAAAGAAGGTTTTGATAGTGAGACAATTTTTCCGGTGGCTTCTTTTACTAAAACCGTGCTGGGGACGCTAGTAGGGATAGCTTTGGACCAGGATAAAGTGGCAAGTTTGGAAGCAGAGCTGGGGGACTATGTGACCATAAGTGAATTAAATATAGATAATCAGGGGGGAGAAAAAGGGGCAATTACTTGGAAATCTTTGCTAAATCATACTAGTGGTTTGGAGTGGTATGAGTGGACGGGGATGGATTTTAGTAATTTAGCTAGTGAAGGAAATTGGTTGGAGTATATTCTTGGTCAGGCTCTTCTCTACTCGCCCGGGGAGGTTTTTAATTATAATACCGGTGGTTTTCATTTGCTAAGTGTGGCCCTGGCAAAAGCAGTGGATGAGAGAGTG
>CAYJFT010000025.1:0-5595 GCA_964369765.1 uncultured Pseudomonadales bacterium
TTAGTAAGGCCAAGCGCCCTGATTCTTTTGCTGGGCGGATAGTGGGTAGACATCTTAGCGAAGAGGTAGTGGTGGAGGGTAAAGTGCTTTGGGCCAAAGATACCCTGATTGATGAGAAAATTGCGGCGGAGTTGGCGGCTAATGAAGCGGTAGAGCGAGTGATGGTTTTCTCGCCTCTGACTTGTAAAGCGAGTAGAGGTTTGTGCGCTAAATGTTATGGTTGGAGTCTGTCTAGCCATCAAGTGGCCGAAATTGGTTTGCCAGCGGGGGTAGTGGCAGCACAATCAATTGGTGAGCCGGGGACACAGTTAACTATGCGGGTCAAGCACTCCGGTGGTATTCTGGGGGTGGATGTGACTCAAGGTTTGCCGCGGGTAGTAGAGCTATTGGAACTTCGCAAGCCCAAGACTCAGGCAATTTTGGCCGAGCTTAGTGGAAAAGTGAAAATTGGTGAGGACAATGGTGAGACTGTGATGCTAAAAATTACCGAAGTGGGCGAAGGTGGTAAAACCAAAGAAATGGAAATTCTTAATTCCTTGGTTTTATTGGTGAAAACTGGTGATTTGGTGGCCACTGGTCAGCCAATGACCGCTGGTTCGGTGAATATGCAAGAGCTTTTACATTTAAAAGGTTTGCAAGCTGCACAACAATTAATTGTGGATGAAGTCCAAGCTGTTTATGAGTCTCAGGGTATTCCTATTCATGATAAGCATTTTGAGATTATTGCCCGGAAAATGAGTGATAAGGTGCAGGTAGATAATCCTGGTGACACTGATTTACTGACTGGCGAGGTGATTGAAATGAGTGCTTATATGAGCAAAAATGAAGCTACGATTGCGGCTGGTGGTAGTCCAGCTGTAGCCAAGATTTTGCTACTTGGTATTACTCGCTCATCACTGTTTACCAGTTCATGGCTCTCGGCGGCGTCATTCCAGCATACCAAAAATGTTCTCACTGATGCTTCTATCAATGGTAATATTGATAATTTAGATGGACTAAAAGAAAATGTGATTATTGGTCGGTTGATTCCTACTAATAAGGAGCGGGCCCGGGTAGAAGAATAAAGTAAAAAGGAAAAAAGGGGGGGAAATACGCAAAAAAAGCTTGGTTTATCAAGCTTTTTTTGCGTATTGGTCTGGAGTGGTCTAAACTTGACAGGAAATTTTTTTTGTGTTAGGATTTAATTATGGATAAGAAGAATATTTTTTGGCGTCTGAGGTGGTTAATTTTAGTTTTTCTGGCTATTGGGGTGACGATTTTGATTATATGGATATTGAATTTAACTGTTTTGGCTCCGGTGACCATAACTAATCAAGAAATTTCCAAACAAATTCTTAATTGGCTTTGGGATAATCGTGATGAGCGAGGTTTAACGCCGATGGTAGGCAATTGTGTTCAGGAAGATGAGATTTTAAATTGCACAGCGGATTTGGAAAGCGCTTCTTTTCGCCATAGTGCGGCGGTGATTTGGGCGCGCTATAATTATTGGTTGGCCACCAAAGACTCAGAGGAATTAGAGCGTTTGAAGCAAAATATTAATGATTATCATTGGTTGGCAATTGATCCAGAGGGGTGGTTGATCCAGCCAGATAATTATCATTTTTATTATTTGGCCCAGGTTTATTTAAGTCAGGAGCCAGAAATTACCCAGGATATCAAAGATAAATTATTGTATATTGCCCAGGTGAGTGAACCAGAGGGTGAGCTATGGTTGGATGAAAATAATGGTTTTCTGGAGGCGAGTACAGAAGCGCTAATAACTGATATCAATTATAAATTAAATTTGATAGTTTATGATGAATTAGATTTGTATGATGGGACAAATGATCCTTTCTTTTTGGCCGAGGATTTTGTTAAACAAAATTTTGCCCAGCAAGTAGAGGAATTGCAAGCGGCGCAAGATTTGGGTCTGGAGCGTTATAGTGATCAATTAATGTTAGCTAGTTTTAATGGAGCTTTGAGTCATTATTTAAATCCAGACCGATTAAGAACTTTGCCAGAATATGGAGCAATGATGAGTGCTAGTAAAATAATGGAAAAGTTTTCGGAAATTAATTATTTGGAATATTTTCAATTGCGTTTGCAAGATGATTTGGATAGAGTGCAAATTGATTATTTAAGTGAGAGCAATAATTATGCTTATTTAGCGGCTCTGGCTTTGGACGAGCATATTTCTTGGCCTGATGTGCTATTAGAAGATAATTTATTTTTGCAAGCTTTGCGTCAGGAATTTATTGATAATAAAAATTTATTAAATGAAAACTTGGGAGTAGTGATTGATGAAAAGAGTAATAAAGTAGAAACTTTGCCCAATGCAATTTTGGCTGGTTTATTGATGGTGAGTGAGGAGTGAAGAGAATAAGCTTGCAATTGATTTTTTTTGTTTTACTTGTTTTTAGCTTGGCTACGGGACAGGTGCAGGCTTATTGTGTCAAAGAAGGGAGTGGTTTAGATCCGATTTGTGATGAAAAATCAAATGGTTGTTATGCTAATTGTCCTAGTGGCTGGTCAGAGAGCAAACCTAGTTGTTCGGGGACAGTAGAAGAACAATATACCAAAACTTGCCGACAGGATGATAATGATCCTTGTACTAATCGGGTTTTGTGTTATCGTTGTGGTACTGGAGGTAGTAGTGGTAGTGGTATGGGTAGTGGTAGTGCGGATAATTATACACCTGATTGTGCTGGAGTAGGGCTTTATAGTAGTCGGGCCCAGGCAGAAGCTGCTTGTAGTAATGGAGTTAAAGCTACGGGTTATTGTTATGATTGTGCTACTACTAGCACCAATCCTTATGTGCCACCAGCTCAGGATTGCGGTGATTGCAAAGACATTTCTTATTCACTAAGTAATAGTAAAACCTCATATTATTCTCAGGCCATTTTGGTGAGAGATAAATGTGGTAAGACAGTTACCTGTTATCGACAGGGTACTAGTTGTGAAAGTGAGGCCTCTTATTGTGGTAGCAGAGGTTATCGTACCACTAAGTCTACGCTTTATAGTCAGCAAATTATTGGAAAAAATAGCTGTGGACAAACTATGGAATGTTTTGGAAAAGAAGGTGATAGTTGTCAGTCTGTGTCAGGATCTTGCCCTAGTGGGACTATACAGCGAAGTTTTGGGACAACTTGTTATGATTATGCTTTTAGTGTATCGGGAACATGTGGTGGTGATACAGCAAGGTGTTATTATAAGTCGCCTGCAGTCGATGGAGTTTGTTCTTATGGTCATTATGATTCGCGATATTTAACTTTGCCTTGGTATTGTTATGGGGGTCAGTATGCTGCTAGAGGTCAATGTAATGGCAATGATCGGACTTGCTTTACTCATATAAATGTAGAGCATGGTAGTTGTAGTGATTTAGGCTATTTTTATTGGGGGGGTGGGGATTATTTTGAGGGACAAAAACGATATAATAGTACTATACCTAGGGCTTATGGTTATAGTCCTGGCAATACTTTTGATCATAGTTATAGTTTTAATAATAGTAATAATGGTTGTTATGCTTATGGTGTTGACCGGGGTGATTGTGGGGGTAGCAATGCTTATTGTTATTCGCAGGAACCAGCGGTGAATGGTACTTGTGGGCCGGGTTGGAAGACATATAATGATGGCTGGGGCAGTAATGTAGTAGTGACTTATGGTACGCCGCATAGCTGTGGGGGTGCACCAGTTTATTGTTACAGGGAGTGTGATCCTTTGCGTGGTGATAATTGTTCTCCTAATCTTACTAGTCCAGATTATCCTTATGTAGTTTGTAATCCTAATTATAATGAATTTAAAGATTATGATGATTGTACCAATGCTAATCCGGATGGTTCGCCAATTGATCCTAATCAACCTACCTTTAATTGTGGTACGGCGCCAATAAATTTGGTATATAAGGGTTTTTATAATATGGCTTCAATTTATGACCCCAATTATGGGAGAACTTTTCATTTTAATCAGTATCAACCCGGTGATTATAATTGTTGGGTGCGTAAGTCTTGCGGGGAGGTGACGGCGACTTGCTTGCCAGAGAGTAATTGTACTACTTCTACCAGTACTGGGGCGATTACGGGAGTTTTTACCGAAAATGTAAATGATTTGGCTTGTGTTAATGATAATGATCCAGGGTCGGTGAGCTTTTGTGGGACTTGTTGTACCACAATCGCCCCACCAATTTATCAGACCGTAGGCGGTAATTTATATGCGGCGGAAAAGGTAGTGGGTCAATTTGGTTATGATGGGAATTTATCGGGCAATGAGGCTAATTATGACGAGCCATTCCAAGATAATTTCCCCAATCCTTATTTAGCCCGGGAAGCTGGTAGTTTTAATCCAGGGTCAGCAGTTAATAATAGCAGTGGAGTGCCAATGGCAGGGGGCGAGACAATTAGTAATACTAATAGTCTTTTGACTCAGCGGAGTGCGGTTGAGACTAAGGTAACAGCAAGTAAAGCTTATCCCGAGTTGCGCCGTGAGGACTTTGCTTACTATCAGAGTCAGGTGCAATATGATGCCTTGCCGCTTTGTGAAGGTAATAATTGGGCTAGTATGGCAGCGGGTAATGGGCTCAAAGTTAATCAGGCAGAGACTAATTTGGCTTGTAAAGTAGAGGGTGATTTGACCATTACTGGTTCTCATGTTTTGGGGAATGATTTTGATAAAGTGATTTTTGTAGAGGATAATTTACTTATTGGGGCAGGGGCAGATTTTGCTACGGTGGATGATACCCAAATTGTGGTTCCAGCAGGAGCCTTCTTGGCCTTTATAGTTCAGGGCGATATTATTGTGGAGCCTAGTGTGGGGACAAGTGTAATTGTTGATAGTGCTGGTAATCCTTTGGGGGCTGATACTAGGATATCCAGGGAGATACCAGTGGGTACTTATGGGGTAAATCCGGTTTTGGGTAATCCGCGGGCAGGTGATTATGTTGGCTATAATTGGGCTGATATTAAGCCTAATGGGCCAGATTTACAAGGTATTTATTTGGCTTCGGGTGAAATTACTTTTAAGAGTTTTGGGGACGATAGTGTTAGTAAAATTGAGCGGGTTTATAATAATGTTTTCACCAATATGCCTTGTGATAATATTTTGACTTTGGGTGGGAGTTTCTTGGGCTGGGGAGGGGTAAATTTGGATAGGACGCTCAAGGGCTGTATGGATCAGCCGTTAGAGGTGACAGGTAATCAGCAAATTGCTAATATAGACGGTAAATATCAGCTAAATGCGCCGGGTGGCGTGCAGCAATATCAAACCAATTATATTGATTTGAATGAGATTTATCAGGCTACAACAGTGCTTTACCGGCCAGATTTGGTGATGAATACGCCAATTTGGATGCGCGAGATAGTGGATGTGCGTGAAGAAACGATATAATTTCGTTTATAATTAGGCTTAATTATGCAAATGTCACAAATGGTTTTTTTACCACAAAAAAATGCTCCAGCGGGAGCAGAAACAGTTAATCATCGCTTATTGGTGCAAGCAGGTTTTGTGCGCCAGCTGATGGCGGGGGTTTATACTTATACCCCGCTTGGCCTGCGGGTTTTGCGGCGAATAGAAGAGGTGGTAAGAAAGAAAATGTTGGCGCTGGGGATAGAAGAAATTCTGATG
>CAYJFT010000025.1:5605-9721 GCA_964369765.1 uncultured Pseudomonadales bacterium
TTTCTTTCTTTGTAGGGGGGGGGGGGCGCGTTCCTCCCCGCCGGGCCCGGCCGCCCGCCCGCCCGCCGCCCCGGCCCGCCCCCGCGGCCGGCCCCCCCCCCCCCCCATTGATGTGCTTTTTAAGTTGGAGAGTAGGACAGGTAAGGAATATGCTTTGGGGCAGTCGCATGAAGAAATTGTGACGCCGCTCTTGCAAGAAGTTTTGAGTTCTTATAAGGCTTTGCCGGCGGCGGTTTTTCAGATTCAATGGAAGTATCGGGATGAATTGCGCGCAAAATCAGGGATTTTGCGCGGCCGGGAGTTTTTGATGAAAGACGCCTATTCTTTTCACCGGACTGGGGATGATTTTGGGCAGTTTTATGAGCAAGTTAAAAAAGCTTATTTAGAAATTTTTGCCGCTTTGGGGCTAGAGGCCAAGGTGACTGAAGCTAGTGGCGGTAATTTTACTGATAAAATTTCTTATGAATTTATGGTGATTACTAGTGCTGGTGAGGATGATGTTTATTATTGTCCGGCCTGTGATTATTGTATTAATCAAGAAATTGCCGAGAAGGAGACAAAAATTTGTCCCAAATGTGGTTATGAATTGGCCCAGGCTAGGGCTAGTGAAGCGGGGAATGTTTTTGATTTGGGCGATAAATTTACCCGGGCTTTTGATTTTACCATGACTGATTCTGATAATCAGCAATTTTATCCAGTGATGGGTTGTTATGGCATTGGGATTTCTAGAGCCATGGGGATAATTGCGGAAACTCATCATGATGAGCGGGGTTTAATTTGGCCAGAATCAGTAGCGCCAGCCCAAGTTTATTTAATTGGCATTGGCGAGCAGGGCTTGGCGCAAGCTGTAGAGCTATATCAGCATTGGCAGGGTGCGGGCATAGAGGTTATCTGGGATGATCGGGATTTGGGCCCGGGCGCTAAATTTGCTGCCGCTGACTTATTAGGTATCCCTTACCGGGTAGTGATTTCGGAGAAAACTGGGGGGCAGCTAGAAGTGAAAAAAAGAGGAGAAAAAGAAGGAAAATTGCTCACTGAGGAGGAATTTTTGGAGAATTTTGCAAAAAAAGCTTGATAAATGGGGCTAATTTACTAGGGCCCAAAATGGTACCAAAATGGCCCATTTTGGTACTTGGAGATTTTTTTTGATTACAGTAGTTTTTTACTCTCCCCTACTCTATTTTATTTAAATGATTGCTGACTATTAATGATTAATTTGGGCGCAGGTTAATTTGAATGATTACTGGCTATTCATGATGAATTTAGGCGTATATTTTTGCAGGGTTTTTTTAGAGGGTAATTTCGCTAGGGTAATTAAGGCAGGGGAATTTAAAGGGCAGTGGGAGTTTCTTCCTGGAAGCCACCCAAAAGGTGGAGATGTAAATGGGGAACAGCTTGGACTTTGTTGCCCACGTTCAAATGCAATTTGTAATTATCGCTAATGCCCAGTTCTTTTGCCAAGCGCCGGGCTAGTTGGAGCAAGCGCAGCTGAATAGTATCGCTATGGTCAATGTGCTCTAGAGTTTGATAGGGGGTGAGGGGGACAATTAAAATATGAATGGGGGCGGCGGGTCTGATGTCGTGAAAAGCTAAAAATTCATTATCGCGATAAATGATTTTGCCGGGAATATCGCCAGTACTAATTTGCTCAAAGATGGTGGGGCTATGAGGATTGCTGAGGCTGGGGTTAGACTTGGCTGGGTCAGCTGAGTTTGGGAGCGAGCCTGAGTTATTTTGAGCTTGATTCATAGTTTTACTGGTTTTTAAAAGGTAGTAGTATAAGTGGTATTGCCACTAACTTCAATTTCTTCTTGATTGCCATTGACGTCTAGAAGATGGGTAACTGGGCGTAAGCCACCTTGTTGCCAAATATGGAGAGTGTAGTCTTGGTCATTGGTATAAGGAATGGTGTATTCTAAGTCAATTTTGGCGGTGCTATCGGGGTTGAGGCTAAAGAAACCATCAATAACGGTAAAACCATTTTCTTCATAAACGCTGGGCTCGCTTTTATAACCTTTGGCGCTAATTAGCTCTGCCCCAGCTGGTAAGTAAATTCTGTTCCAATCATTATTGGTGGAGTTTAGACAAAGCAGGCCTGCCTCTAGATCACAATTATCGCCTGGTTGAGAATTGATATAAGTGATTTCGATTTGTTTGGTCAGAGTGCCGGCGTCTGGGGGCAAAATCGTCTGTTCGACATCGTAGTCGATAAACAGATTCGATTTTGCTCCGCCCAAGTTGGCATCAACAATAGCCAAGAAGTCGCCACCATCGGTGGGAGCAATCATCCGGCCGGTCATATTGATTTGATCAGCGGCAGCCTGAAGCTCTGGGTCCAAGAAATAAGCCTGGACATGTTTGCCGTCTATGCCGTCTACAATCACTTGGAAAAGAGCGGGGAATTGTTCGCGCTGAGCACTGTAAATTTTGGTCAAAATAGAAGACATCATTGGGCCCAAAATCCCTTTGCGGTCTTCGCGAATATAGGGAGTGGGGCGAGTAATAATTTCCGAGAGAGCAATAATGATTTGGGGAGCATTGTATTTTTCGTCTAATTCGGTGCTAAAAGTACCATAGCCAGGGACTTCTACCGGGCCCAAAACATCAATTAAATCGGTGAGAATTTTAGTGTCAATGGTGATAATACCATCAATGTCTTGGGGTTCGCCGTCTACAGTTTGATAATATTGCAAGAAAGTTTCCATAGAACCTGGGAAATTTGGGTCAATATTCATATCGCGCAGATTCCAGTATTCTTCGGTGGTGAGATATTTACCCAGGGCTTCGGGAATTTCTGGAGCTTGGGTAAATTTCTGATCTAGCTCGTAAATGTCATCGCTTTTTTCTACGCTAATGACCCCATTGTCAATATAGATAACCGCATAGGCAGTCAAGAAACCACCGGTGGGGCGTAATTCATTATTGTTTTGAAAGATGACCAAGTATTTTTTGCGATTATCTTCTCCCTGGCCAGCCATTTCGGGCAATTTGTCAATAGCGGGGAGATAGGCTTGAAAGGTTTCAATTAAAAAGTCAAAAGTGTCTTTGGCTTCTATAATAGTAGCGCGTAGGGGGAAATCGACCAGAGCAGCCTGACCAATTTGTTCCAAGACAAATGTGGCGCCAAACCAATCGCCAATTTTTTCTGGATAGTCATTGGGATCAATTTGAGCAATTTCTGCTTGGGCAGCCAAGAGGTCGGCAAGAATAGATTCTAGTTCTGGGCCTACTACAGAGAGGGTGTCCAAAAGTTTTTGAATCCGGTCTTCGGCAGTACCACCTTCTTCGGTTTCGCTGGCACTAAGGCCCAAAACATCGGCATAAGGAGTAATAACATTAATGCCTTTGGCGGCAGCAGTAAGGAGATGATCGGTGGCGGCCAAGATGGCTAGACCGTCATGATATTGAGCCGCTTTGCCAATTAGAGTCAGAGGCGATTGAAGATTTTGATATTGAGTGGCGGTGCGGTCTAGACTGGCTTGAGTTTCGCTGATTTTGGTGGCGGCCAAGGGCAGGTCTTGAGCTTGAAAGGCGGCATAAGTTTCTAGACCCAGTTGATAAGTTTCTTGGGCCTGGGCCTGAAAAGCGGTAAGAGTAGTGCGATAAGTGAGGGCTAAAACAATACTAGCACTAATCAGGATAAGAATTAAACCACCCAAAATACTTAAAACCCAACCCCACCAAGGTAAACGGCGTTTTTTATTAGTTTTGGCGGTTTTTTTTGGCTCTTTTTTCATTTTTTGATTTTCTTTGCTGCTATTAATTGCGGGTTCTATTTTTTTATTGCTGTCTATTCTAGATGAAGCGACGGCTGGATTGGCAGCATTTTTTGTTTCTGGACTGGTTTTTTTCATAGATAGTTATTATACATAGAAAAAGCTAAAAATGCAAATCAAAGGGGTAAATTGTTGGTGATTAGGGGGCCTTTTTCAGAGCTCGGCGGTGGAGTTGATAATGGCCATCATATTTAGCCACCAGGGCCCAAAATTTGGCGGAGTGATTAAGGTGGATTAAGTGAGCGAGTTCGTGAATCAAGACATAATCAATAACAGCGGGGGCAAAGTGGACCAGGCGATAATTAAAATTAAGATTGCCCAGACTGGAACAGCTGCCCCA
>CAYJFT010000026.1:0-9564 GCA_964369765.1 uncultured Pseudomonadales bacterium
CGCCCGCGACGAGGATATTATAATAGAACAGACTGGCGAGGGGACGGATGAGAATTTTACTCTCTCGGTGAGTAATGCAGTGGGAATGGGGCCGCAGTGTAGCTGGAGCGCAGAGACAGCGGATGGAACTGCGGTGGAGGCTAATTGGATTACTATTCCAGATCCTAGTAATAATAGAATGACTGGTTGTACGATTCAAATTCCCAAGCTTAGTGAAGAAACAATATTTACTCCTACAGTAACAAATTGTAATATGGGTGGAGATTTAAGTACCAACAAAACTATTACTGTAATTGATGTGCCCACTAATTTTACCTCAGTGCCGGCCTGTGGTAAATCTATCTTAACTGCTACCCCGGGCGATAATGCTGATATAGTTCGCTGGTACAGCGCTGTAACTGGTGGTATACCAATAGCAGAGAGTAATTCATATTTTCCTAATCTCTCTTCAAATACCACCTTATACATTTCCTCTTATAATACCACTACCCTAGCTGAATCAGAAAGAATTCCTGTAACTGGTACAGCCTCTATCCCCACTACTGACACTATGCAAGGCTTTACTCAAACAGAATGTAATGCACTCTCTACCAATGGGACAGTATGTTTAAGAGATACCCGAGATAATAAAGGCTACAATGTTCGTAAATTAGCTGATGGTAATTGCTGGATGGTGGATAATTTGGCTTATGGAGGTAGTACTGATAATTGTGTAAATAAAACCTCTGCTCTTCAAGAAGGCGCTTCCGCTACCAATCGTTTTGGTAGCAACACTTATGGTGACTGCCTTGATCCAGCCGTTGCTGACTTGGATTCAGGATCCATTCGTCAATGTGGGCCCGGTGGTACCCTGGCTGGTCAATGTGGCTATCTATATAACTGGCAAGCTGCGATGCAACACGCCACTGCATATTCTGGTTCAACTTATTCTGGTCCCGATACTAATGTCACTGGACTTTGTCCCACAGGCTGGACTCTCCCCACAGGCAATACTTCTGGTCAATTCCAAGCATTAGGAAACGCTGGTTCTTGGACTCATACTCAATGGGCTGATTCCACTCTTTTTAATGGTATTTTCGCAGGCATCTCTGGTAGCTGGGGTTTGTTGTACAATCAGGGGTAGAGCGGCGACTGGTGGTCTAGTACGGAGTATGGGGCTGGCGATGCGTACCGCTTGGGCTTGCATAGTAGCTTTGTCCGTCTGACGGGCAGCAGTTTCCGGCACAATGGCCTCTCTGTTCGTTGTTTGAAATAGAGTTTTTTTAATAACATTAAAACCATTAAGACCATTAAAAAAAGCCTGGAAATTAGGGGAAATTGGGTATTGACAAGTGGGTCTGGGTGGGGTAAAACATCTCTATATATGATAGCCCAGCCCAGTCCAGTCCGGGTGCGAAAAATGGTAACAAAAGGCTAAAAACTCTGGAGTTGGTCAAAAAATGCCTCTGTGGGGCTTTCTGATGCCCTAAAAGGGCTGGTTTAGGGGGTAAAATGATTGATACAGCGGAATTTTGTTAAAAATGGCAAGGAGGGGCATTAGGGTGGGTGGGGGGTTTTTGGGAAAAAATGAGGGAAATTGGAGTATAATAGAGCTATGAAAGTAATAAAGAGTTTGTTTTGGGGGAGTTTGCTGGGGGTTTTCCTGATGCTAGGGGGCATGGTGAGGGCTTTGGAGATACCTAGCCCAAACAGTGACTTTTATGTTTATGACGGGGCGGGGGTGATTAGTGAGCAGGCGGAGCGGGAGTTTGTGGAGAGGAGTAAGGCTTTGGAGGCGAGTGCTAGTGGGGCGCAGGTGGTTTTGGTAACATTGCCGTCTTTGGAGGGGGAAAGTTTAGAAGATTTTTCTTTGGAATTGGGGCGAGAATGGGGTATTGGGGCTGAGGGGAAGAATAATGGGGTCTTGATGATGATAGTGATGGATAGCCGCGAGGTGCGCATAGAGGTGGGTTATGGTCTGGAGGGGGTCTTGCCAGATAGTTTGGTGGGTAGATTGCGGCGGGAAGAAATGACGCCTTATTTGAGTAATGGTGATTATGATGCGGGGGTGCTTTTGATGCAGGATTATCTGAGCCGGGCGATAGTGGGTGAGTTTAGTGAGGGAGATTTGGGAGAGGAAGCGGATGGTGACCGGGTAGAGACTTGGACTTATGTGATTTTTGGAGTGATAATGGGGGGGATAATTTTTGCTGTTTTTGGCCATAGTTATGCTTTTTGGCAGAAGTGTCCGGAATGTGGGAAGCGGAAATTGCGCAATACGGCGGTGGAGCACGGGGCGAATCAAAGGCGGAGCAAAACTTATTGTAAAAATTGTAAATATACTAAATTGGGCAAGCCCTATACGCCAAGTAAAGGGGGTGGGTTTTATGGTGGGGGCAGTAGTGGGGGTAGTTTTGGCGGTGGGGGGAGTTCTGGTGGGGGTGGCAGTTTTGGGGGTGGGGGTAGTAGCGGGAAATTTTGATGATTTTAATGATAGAATTAGAGTAATAATAATAGAAAGGTAAAAATGGCAGAAAATAAGACCAAAACAGTCAAGGCGGAAAAAGTGACAGAGGTGAAAAAGGAGGAGAAAAAAGGCTTGTCTGACAAGGCCAAAATGTGGATTGGGATAGGCGCAGCGGCTTTGATTTTGATGTGGGGGGTGAGTACTTATAATAGCTTGGTGGCTCAGGAAGGGCAAATTGATGGGATGTGGGCCCAGGTAGAGAATAATTTGCAACGCCGGTATGATTTGATTCCCAATTTGGTTAGTACCGTGCAGGGTTATGCTGATCATGAAGAGCAAGTTTTTACTGATATTGCTGATGCTCGCTCAGCTCTAGCGGGGGGAAATTTGAGTGTAGAGGAAACAGCCGAGCTAAATAATCAATTAAGTGGTTCTTTGAGTCGTTTATTGGTAATCAGTGAGGCCTATCCAGAGCTTAAATCCAATGAGAATTTCTTGAGTTTGCAAGAAGAACTAGCGGGGACAGAAAATCGCTTGGCGGTGGCGCGGATGGATTATAATGATGCGGTTAAGGTTTATAATGTCACTATTAGAACCGTACCGACCAATTTGGTGGCGGGAATCTTGGGGGCGCAGGCGCGCGAGTTTTTTGAAATGGATGCGGCTGCAGAGGAGAATGTAGAGGTTAATTTTGAGTAAAGGGGAGTAGTTTTACGGGAAGAAAAAGCGGGCAAATTGCTGGTTGCAATTTGCCCGCTTTTATGTTACAATTCACAAACTGTTTTTCTCTGCGGATTTGCGAGTTCAGAACAGTTTGGTGATAATATGATGAAAAACTAGTTTTTGCAAGATTGAAAAGGACCTTTGGGGTGGGAAGGCCCGTTTTTTAGTTTTACAAAGATTAGTTTTTTACTTTTTGGGCCAAAAAAGTAGTAAAAATTAGGTAAAAGGGAGTCTGGAGAGGCAAAGATGAGCAAAAACAAAGCCAAAGGGGCAGAAAGAGTAATCTGGGGGAAAAAGCGGGATATTATTCCAGAATTGGATTTTATTAAATTACAGCTAGATTCTTATGAGAATTTTTTGACTACGGGGATTAATGAGTCATTAGAGGAAATCAATGGTGACCGGGGGATAGAAGATTATACCAATAAAAACTGGAGTCTAAAATTTGGCAAGCATTATTTTGGGCGTGGCGAATATGATGTAGCGATGGCCAGGAAAAAAGAGGGTAATTTCGCCGCACCACTTTATGCCGAAGCCACTTTGACCAATAAAAAAACCGGTGAAGAGCAAACTCAAGAAGTTTTCTTGGGTGATATTCCAATGATGACGCCCAATGGGACTTTTATTATTAATGGGATTGACCGGGCAGTGGTAACTCAGTTGGTCCGGGCACCTGGGGTAAGTTTTTCTGGTGAGACTGATCCAGTTTCGGGCCAGTTTTTATATAGTGGCGAAATCAGACCAATGCGCGGTTCTTGGATAGAGATGAATGTGGGTCGCCGAGGTTTGATTACGGTCAAAATCGATAAGCGGCGTAAAATGCCGGTCACAGTTTTATTGCGGGCCATGGGCTATGCTACCGATGAGCAATTGCGGGAAGAATTGGCGGCGGAAATTGAGAATGATAAATTTAATTTGATTGAGAATACTTTGGAAAAAGATCCCAGTAAGAGCCAGGGCGAGGCTTTGTTAGAAGTTTATGATAAAATGCGTCATGGTGAGCCAGCGATTTTGGATAATGCCCGGGAATATTTTAAACAAATGTTTTATGAGCCCCGGCGCTATAATTTGGGCGATGTAGGCCGCTACAAGACTAATCGGCGTCTAAAAATTACCGTAGATGAGTCTAAACACACTCTAGACCCCCAAGACATTTTGGCGACAGTGAAATATTTGGTCAGTTTGCAAAATGGGGTGGGCAAAGTAGATGACATTGATCATCTGAGTAATCGCCGGGTGCGTTGTGTGGGTGAGCTGGTGCAAACTAGTGCTTTGCGCCTAGGTTTGAGCCGCTTGGAACGCTCTATCAGAGAAAAAATGTCTATGACCAAGGTAGATGAGAATTTGACGCCAACAATGTTGGTTAATGCTAGACCGGTAATTGCGGCCGTGGCAGACTTTTTCCGGCGCAATCGCCTCTCTACCATTTTGGATCAAACCAATCCTTTGTCAGAGCTTGATAATATTCGCCGTTTATCAGTGATGGGTAGTGGTGGGGTAACCAAAGAGCGGGCGAGTTTCTCGATGCGTGATATTAATGCCTCGCAGTATAGCCGGATTTGTCCGGTGCGCTCGCCAGAGGGACCCAATATTGGCTTGGTGACTTATTTGTCTTTGTATACCAGAATTAATAAATTTGGTTTTCTAGAGGCACCTTATTTCCCGGTAGAGAAAAAAGGCCAAAAAGCGGTGGTGAATAATAATGAAATTGTTTATTTGGTAGCCGATGAAGAAGAAGATTATAAAATTACTCATGCGGGGGTGGGAGTGAATGAGAAAGGTGAAATTACCGATGAATGGGTGCCAATTCGCCATGAAAATAATTTTACCGAAGGCCCGGCCAATACCGTAGAGTTTATTGATGTAGTGCCCCGACAGGTGATTGGGACTAGTGCTTCGCTGATTCCCTTTATTGCTCATGACGAGGCCAACCGGGCGCTGATGGGGACGCATATGCAATGCCAAGGGGTGCCGCTTATTAAACCTGAAGCGCCAATTGTGGGCACAGGGATGGAAGGTGAGATTGCTGGGGCCATGGGCCGGGCAGTTTTGGCCCGTTTCCCAGGTGTAGTGACTTATGCCGATGGTAAAAAAGTGATAATTGAAGTCAAAGAAAGCCTGCGAGAAAAAGTGGCCAAGTTTTATGAGCATCGTGCTGATGAATTAGTGAGTTTTGACGGTGAGAGTGAGACTTATAAAGTGCTTAGTTTTGACCGGACAGCTCAGTCAATGTCTTATAATCAAAAACTTTTGGTTCGCACTGGCCAGGTAGTGAAAGCTGGGGATATTTTAATCGATGGCCCGGCTTGTGAAAATGGTGAGCTGGCC
This sequence comes from uncultured Pseudomonadales bacterium, assembly GCA_964369765.1. Taxonomy (GTDB): domain Bacteria; phylum Patescibacteriota; class Microgenomatia; order UBA1400; family PJMF01; genus JAUNST01. The sequence continues at coordinate 5,498 of CAYJFT010000026.1, forward strand.
CTGGGTACCAATTTATTGATTTCTTATATGACTTTTGATGGTTTGGGTTATGAAGATGCGATTGTTATTTCTGATCGCTTGGTTAAAGAAGATGTTTTGTCTTCGGTGACAATTTCTGCTCATAAAGCCAGAGTGATGGATACTAAATTGGGTAGTGAAGAGCTAACTAATGATATTCCTAATGTTAGCGAAGCGGCTTTGCGTAATTTGGACTTAGACGGCATTATTCGGATCGGGAGTGTAGTGAATGCTGGTGATATTTTGGTGGGTAAAGTAGCGCCACGGGGCGAGACAGAATTGACCCCAGAAGAGCGTTTGCTCCGGGCCATTTTTGGTGAGAAATCCAAAGAAATCCGCGATACTTCCTTGCGCTTGCCCAATGGTGAGAGTGGGACAGTGATTGGGGTAGATATACTAGACCGGGATATGGGCGATGAGCTAGACCCGGGGGTGAATAGAGAAATTATTGTCCGGGTAGCCAAAATGCGCAAAATTACTGTGGGTGATAAATTGGCCGGGCGCCACGGGAATAAAGGGGTTATTTCCAAGATTATGCCTTCGGCTGATATGCCACATTTGGCCGATGGGACACCAGTAGATATTATTATCTCGCCATTGTCTGTCTTGGCGCGGATGAATTTGGGTCAATTATTAGAGGCTCATCTGGGTATTGCGGTAGATAAATTGGGTTATAAAGTGGGAATCCCGGCTTTTGAAGAAATTGATGAAGAAAATGTTTTCAAGGAATTGGAGAAAGCTGGTTTACCAAAATCTGGGAAAATGCAGCTTTTTGATGGCCGGACTGGCGAGCCTTTCCTAGAAGAATCAGTGGTGGGGATTGGTTATATTCTCAAGCTTTCGCATATGGTAGAGGACAAAGTCCATGCTCGCTCTACTGGTCCTTATTCCTTGGTTACCCAGCAACCGCTGGGTGGTAAAGCGCAAATGGGTGGACAGCGCCTGGGAGAAATGGAAGTCTGGGCTCTAGAAGCGCATCAGGCGGCTCATACCTTGCAAGAAATGCTGACGATTAAGTCAGATGATATTGCTGGCCGGGCCAAGGCTTTTGAAGCGATTGTCAAAGGTTTGCCTATTCCCGCTCCAACCGTGCCAGAAGCGTTTAAAGTCTTGATGAGAGAATTAAATGCCTTGGGCATAGAAGTAGTGGCTTTGGAACCGGATGTCAAAGAAGAGGAAACGCTAACGCTTCAGGCTGACTTGATTGAAGAATCGGTGCAAGACAAATTGATTAGCGAAGAAGAATACTTAAATGATGATTTGGAAAAAATTGCCGATGATGAAGATGAAGCGGTGATGCTAGATGCTGATCAAGATGATAATGAAATGGTAATGGACGAAGACGAAGGTCGGGAAAAAATGGAAAGGGCAGAAATTAGTCAATAAGAAGGGATGACTGAGAAAGAAAAAGAATATGAAACAAATTGTAGATTTTAATGCTTTACAAATTAAATTGGCTAGCCCAGAATCAATTTTGGAGTGGTCACATGGGGAAGTGAAAAAACCCGAGACTATCAATTATCGCTCGCTAAAATCGGAAAAAGATGGTCTTTTTGACGAGAAAATTTTTGGGCCAACCAAAGACTTTGAATGTTATTGTGGTAAATATAAACGGGTGCGTCACAAAGGGATTATTTGTGATAAATGTGGAGTAGAAGTGACACAGGCGCGGGTGCGACGGGAGCGGATGGGGCATATTACCTTGGCTGCGCCAGTGGCTCATATTTGGTTTTTTAAGGGAGCACCTAGTAAATTGTCCTTGCTTTTGGATGTGAGTCCCAAAAATATTAATTCAATTATTTATTTCTCACAATATATTGTTTTGTCTGTAGACGAGGATAAAAGAGCAACAATTTTGCGTGAATTGGATGAGCGCGAGGCCGAAGATTTAAAGACTATGCGTGATAAAGCCGAAGAAGATTTGGTTGTAGTGAAAGAAACTTGGAAAAAAGACCAAGCTGGTTTAAAAGACAAGGTGAGTAATAAAGAGACTTTGGAGTTAAAATTGACTGAAATTGAAAACCGGGCCAAAGCTGAAATGGTGGCAATCAAACAGAACTTGGAAAATATGAGTGAGCAAAAAGGGGAAATTTATAAAGCCATCAAAGGCAGTGTGCGGCGCTTGCAAAAAGCCAGTACAGTGAGTGAAGAAGAATTTTTGAAGCTAGATGAGTATGATGCCACTGAATTTATTGAGGTGGGCATGGGGGCAGAGAGCTTGCTAAAAATGGTGCGGGCTTTGGATTTGGATGAGCTAGCCGGGAAAATGCGCCAAGAAATGATTGAAAGCTCGGGTTTAAAAAAGGTTAAGGCAATCAAGCGGATAGAGGTAATTGAAGGTTTGAAAAAATCGGCCACAGAACCAGAATGGATGTTTTTATCGGTTTTGCCGGTTTTGCCCCCAGATTTGCGGCCAATGGTGCAGCTTTCTGGCGGTAAATTTGCTACTTCTGATCTAAATGATTTGTATCGGCGGGTGATTAATCGGAATAATCGTTTGGCTCATCTGATTGATTTGGGAGCGCCAGAAATTATTTTGCGCAATGAAAAACGGATGTTGCAAGAAGCGGTGGATAGTTTGATTGATAGTGCCCAGGTAAAACGGGCGATTAATCGGGTGAGTCGCAAGCCGCTAAAATCACTTTCGGAAATGCTCAAAGGTAAACAGGGTCGATTCCGGCAGAATTTGCTGGGGAAACGGGTAGATTATTCTGGTCGGTCGGTAATTGTGGTTGGTCCAGAACTGAAACTGAATGAATGCGGTTTGCCCAAAGACATGGCTTTGGAAATTTTCAAACCTTATGTTTTACATGAATTGATTAGAGATGGTTTTGTGCCCAATGTGAAATCGGCGCGCAAATTAATTGATAGTTATGAGCCAATTGTCTTTGATATTTTGGAAGAAGTGACTAGAAATCATCCGGTGATTTTGAATCGGGCCCCAACTTTGCATAAATTGGGTATGCAGGCTTTTTATCCAATTTTGATAGAGGGAAATGCCATTCGTTTGCATCCTTGTGTCTGTAGTGGTTTTAATGCTGACTTTGACGGTGATCAAATGGCGGTTCATTTGCCCCTAACTGTAGAAGCCCAAGAAGAGTGCCGGGAATTTATGATGGCCGAGAATAATTTGCTCAAACCAGCCAATGGTGACCCGGTAACAGTGCCAAATAAAGAAATGGCCATGGGACTTTTTTATCACACCAGTATTGATGAGAAATTGCCCCAATTAAAGACTGTTTTTGCCAATGCAGATGAAGCTTATCAAGCTTATCAAATTGGCAAAATTGGTTTGCGCCAATTAATCAAGGTGCGCTTGCAAATTAATAATCAGGCTCAATTCTTTGAAACTACTATTGGTCGGATGGATTTGAATAAAATCTTGCTAGAAGAAGAGTTTTTGAATGAGGCTGTTAATGCCAAAAAAATCAAAGATATTGTGACCGAGGCCATTGATAAATATGATAAAAAAGTGGTTTCCAAGCTGATTGATGATTTTAAAAACTTGGGTTTTGAAGCAGCAACTTTGTCGGGAATTTCGGTAGCGGTTTCTGATTGTCAGATGATCAAAGAAAAAGATCAGATTATCAAAAAAGCTAATGATAGAGTAGAAGAGATTCAGGATAAATATTTAAATGGGATGATTAGTAATGAAGAAAAGAAAAAGCTTTCATTTCAAGTTTGGATTGACACTACTGATGAAGTGGCTAATAAAACCTGGGATTCTTATGATGAAGACAATGCGGTCAAGGTGATGATTAATTCTGGGGGTACTCGGGCTAGCCGCGATCAGGTAAAACAATTGGCGGCCATGCGGGGTTTGGTAGTTGATCCTTTGGGGAATATTGTGGAAATGCCGACTAAATCAAATTTCCGCCAGGGTTTGTCAATTTTTGAATATGTGACTTCTGCCCGGGGTTCGCGTAAAGGTCTGACTGATTCGGCCCTGAAAACTGCTGACGCTGGTTATTTAACCCGGCGCTTGGTAGATGTGTCTCATGATTGTATTATTAGAATGGAAGACTGTGGTACTAGCGAGGGAATTGAAA
>CAYJFT010000027.1:0-9435 GCA_964369765.1 uncultured Pseudomonadales bacterium
GGAAAAAATTGCTGATTTACAAGATAAAATTGCCGCGGCGGCAGCAGATGAGAAGGTAACCGGGGTAATGATACAGAAGCCGCGACGGAGTAGTTATGAGCGGGCCTGGGCGGGGGCAGGGGGATATGAAAAGGGGCAGAGTAGGGGAGGGGAGGAAATTTTACCTTTTGAAGAGTGGTGGGAAAAATTAGTGAGCTTGATACCAGAAGAAAAAGATATTGATGGGATGTCTGTAGTGGTACGGGAAAAGCTGGCCAGGGGAGAGAAAGTGCGGGTTTATCCAGCGACAATGGCGGCGGTATTAGCGGCAATGAAATTTTATCAGCAATGTCTGGAAGAAAAAAGTCCTTTGGCGGACAAACAGTTTTTGCAAGGTTGGGAAAAGGGTAAAGATTGGCTGAATTTTCAGCGGCGGCTGTTGCGGTCTGGCAAACGGGTGATAATTGGGCGCTCGGATTTATTGGGGCGCCCCCTGACAGATTATTGGCGAGGACAAGGCTATAAAGTGGAAAATTGGGGGCGCAATGAATTAGAGTTGGCCCTGGCGCGGCCGGGGAAATTGAGCGATATTGGAGTATTGGTGAGCGCAACCGGCCGCGCCGGATTAATCAAGCGGGAAATGCTTGGCGAAGGACAGATTTTAATTGATGTAGGAGAACCAGGGGCTGATTTTGCTCCAGGATGTGAGCGGGGGGCGGGGTTTTTTACACCGGTACCAGGGGGAATAGGACCAATGACAGTGGTGGAGTTAATGGAGAATATTGTGACTTTGGCTGGGGCTTAATTGTCTTGGGGACTTAGCTTGACTTGCAAATGGAGTTGATAATTGGCTTGGGGGGTAAATTCTAGGGTAAGCGGGAGGTAGCCAGGCAAGGAAACAGTGAGGTTTTGCTCTTGGGGGGGAAGATTGGGGATCTGGGCGGGGGAAAAGTTTTCTGAATTGTGGTGAGAGAAAGTGAGGAGGGCGCGGTCTGGGATAGTATTGACAATAACTTGAGTTTGGTCACTGGAATCTGCAGGGAGGGGTAAAAGTTCGTAAATTACGCCACTACTTTCTGGAGCAGTTTGACCAGCTTGCCAATCAATAATAGTGGCGGTTTGGGGAGAAAGGCGGATAGTAGTAGTATATGAGTAAGCATTGGTTTGAATAGTCAGTTGATAATAGCCAGCTGGGGCCTGATGGTCAATAAGCGGGGTTTGGCCGATTTCTTGATCATTTAGAAGAATAGTAGCATTGGTGTCTGAGACATTGACATAAAGGTGGCCCAAAAGGCGTAAATTGTAGATATAGTGGAAAAAAAAGACGCCGCCTAAAGTGAGAATGAGACTGCAAACAGCAAAAAAATAGTATTTTTTCATGGGTTTAATTATAGCATGATTATAGCTTGGGATTGGGGTAGGGGTGGGTAAAAAAAGAGAAAATAATGGGTAAAAAAAAGAAAATAAACTAAATTAAAGAAAAAAAATAAAAAAAGAGCCAAGAAAAAGCAATCAAAATAGAACAAAAGTAGTCAGTTTTACAAAAACGCTATTTTTGGCTTGACATTTAAAAATAAAAGTGGTTTAATTAGAGAATTAGAAAGTATTATTTTTGGTAAAAAGGAAAATAAAAGATGAAGGAAAAAAATATGCAAAAGATGGTGAAATTGTTTACTGGAGCGGTAGTAGGAGGAGGCGCAGTTTTGTTGTCTGTAAGTGGGGCAGCAGCTTTTCAATTTGACGCGACTACTAATGTTTATTGTGATTCTTCCTTGCGTGATTATGTAGGTGAGGTAATTGGAGCTGGTTTTGAGTCAGTGCAAACAGATAATGTCTTTATGGCTGGTAATTTGTGTCAAGACACTTTGGCAGTGGTAGATGAAACAACTTGGACTGGGGGTAAAGCTGATTATAATACTGTTGTGGGTGGTTTTTTGCCTAGTGGGGTGACTGGTGATGCTGCTTGGACTTCTACCGCTGGTGGTGATGGCATGGTGATGGCGATTGCAGCAGCCGATGGCAGCACTACTGCTACGGCAGTGACTAGTGATTTGGGAGCAGTGCCCACAGTAATGTTGTCTAGTGGTGCTTGTGAGCAGCAAGGTAATGGAACCGTTGGTTCGCCTTATGTTTTGGGTTCGGATAATTGTCCTGGCTATTCTCCTGGAGTAGTAGAATTGGATGATCAAGTAGCGGGGGCAGATATTGCCTGGAATCAAGTGGCTTTGTCTCCTGATCAAGGTTCTTTTGGTTTGTCAGGAGTAATCAAAGCAGTAGAAGAAGCCAAAACCTATGAGATTAAATTGGAATTGGTGATTGATAGTGAAGCGACTGAGGATGGAGTGGTAACTTATACTACAGCTGCCGCAGCAGAAGCTTTCCAAGATGCGTCCTTTAGTTTTGAAATGCCAGTGAGTGTTTTTGGAGCTAGTTTGGATAAATGGACTTTCCCTGGACCACAAAAATTGACTATTACTGACGAAAAAGGTGTGGTGACATTGATGGATTGGAATGTGAGTTTCTATTTCCCAATTTATGATCAGGGCACAACTAATAATCGTGGTGATTATATTTATGTCTATTAAAATAGGTTAGAGTGGGGGAGAGGGGGGAGAATTGACAAAAGAAACTACCTCTGGTATAATCAGAGGTAGTTTAGTATTAATTAGGCGTCTCTCTGGACTTTGGTCCTGAATTTAGCCGAGAGCGCTAGCTCCTGTAGAGGAGCGGAAAAGGACAAAATGAATCTAAAATTGGAAGATTTATTTGAGGCTGGCTGCCATTTGGGTCATCCGGCTCAAAAATGGCATCCACAGATGAAGCCGTGGATTTATGGTGAACAAGATGGAATTCACTTATTTGATTTGGAAAAAACTTTGCTGCAGATTGAAAAAGCCGAAGAATATTTGCAAAATTTGCGGGCAGTAGGTAAAACTGTGGTGGTAGTAGCCACCAAAAAGCAGGCAGCGGAGTTAGCTGAGAAGTTAGCCAAGGAAAATGGGGCAATGTATATTATTAATCGTTGGCCTGGTGGTCTTTTGACTAATTGGGAGCAAGTGCGTCGTTCGATTAAGCGGATGAATGAAATTGAAGCTGGTTTAAAGGGTGGTGATAAGTTCAAAGACTATACAAAATACGAAAAAATCATGCTGGAGAAAGAATTGGTGCGCTTGGAGCGGCTTTTTGGCGGTTTAAAAGAGTTGCGAGCGAAGCCAGATGTGTTATTGGTGGTTGATGCCTGGAAAGAGAAGAATGCGGTCAAAGAAGCTTTGAGTGAAAAAGTGGATGTAGTGGCGCTAATTGATAGTAATACTGATCCCACTGGGATTTTACTACCGGTGCCAATGAATGATGATGCGCTTTCTAGTATTCAATTGGTTTTAAGTGATTTATTGGCTGCTTATGGTAAAAGGGGGAAGACGACTGTGGTTGAGCCCGAGGTGAAGGCCGAGGTGAAAGAGACAAAGCCTGAAGTGAAGGAGGTGAAAGAGGTGAAGCTTGAGAAAGAGGCGAAGCCCAAGGCGAAAGAAACGAAGCCTGCTGTGAAAGAGGCGAAAGAAATAACTACGGATAAAACGGAAAAAAAGAGTGAAAAAGTAGTAAAAAAAACAGTAACTAAAAAAGAAAAGGAGGCCTAAAATGGCGGTAAGTGCAGCGGAAGTTAAAAAATTGCGTGAAGAAACCGGCGCAGGGATGATGGATTGCAAAAAAGCTTTGGATGAAGCTGGCGGTGATTATGATCAGGCAATGAAATTGGTAGAAGAGCGGGGTTTAGCCAAAGCAGCTAAAAAAGCTGATCGTGAAACTGGTCAGGGTTATGTGGCAAGTTATACATATAGCAATGGAATGATGGGAAGCTTGGTAGAGCTATTGTGTGAAACAGATTTTGTGGCCCGGAGTGAAGACTTTAGGGCTCTGGCTGGGGAAATTGCCATGCAAGTAGCTGCTTATGCACCAGAAACAGAAGCTGATTTATTGGCCTCGGAAATGATTAAGCAAGAGGGGATGAGTGTAGAAACAGCGATTGCGGCTTTGTCTGGTAAAGTGGGAGAAAAAGTGGCTTTGGGACGATTTTCTAGATTGATGATTGGCGAAGAAGCTTAAGAACAGAATTGAGGGGGAATATGACGCGCTGGGGCAAAAAAATCCCCCCCGCGGTTTTATGTTGCGTTTTTGTGTTGGGGTTTTTTGTGGTGTTTTTGTGTTGGGTTTTTTTTGGGTGTTTTTTTTTCGGTAATTAAGCGTGAAAAGCTAAGAGGCTTGTCTCTGGATGGGGACTGGGATTCAACTGTGATTTTTGCGTAAATAGAAATGAGCAAAGGATTTTGGATTAAAGAGAAGATAGACAGTTTATTATGCTGGTATTATGCGTTAATAAGTGATTAAGATAAAGAAGTAATTGAGCGGAAATAAAAATTATGCGGAAAAGGGCTTGCAGGAATGGGTAAAATTCTGCGGTAATTAAGCGTTAATAAAATTAGACTTAGAAGGAAAAATATTGGGGTAGAAAAACTAATGTAGTGAGATGATTGATTGGGGTGAAAATATTTGACTTTTGGGTAAAAATTTTAGAGTTAGTTTAATGAGGTCTTTTGTATTAGTTATTAGGAGTTTGAACTAAAAAAAAGAGGGCCGATAAAAAATTTTGGAGAGATTGGGGAAATTAGCTTGCTTTTCTGCCTATTTTTGCTTATAATTAGTGATTAAATATGGCTTATCAGTATACAGCGGCTAAAAAAGAGGCGGCAAATAAAAAATACAGCAAAAGAAAAACAGCTTCTAAAAAGAGTGTAGGGGCAAAAAAACCTGCGGTGGGGAAAAAGGTGATGACTGGTCAGAAAAGAAGTTCCAAAGTGGTGAAAAAAGTGTCAAATAAGGCAAAAAAACTGACTGGAGAAGGAAAAAAAGCTCAGTTGATAAAGAAGCAAAAACGGGATAAAGTTATTACTGGCTTGATTAGTGGGGGAGTGGTGATAGTGCTTTTGCTTTTGATTTGGGTATTATTGTGGCAATTTCTTTTTTCGGCAATATTTCCTTTGCATGGGGAGCGAAATTTGTTAATTGTGGGGGCAAAACCGGACCAGGAAGCAGATGTGATGTATATTTTGCGTTTGGATCAGGAGAGTGAAGTGATTAAGGTTTTTTCTTTGGACGCGGCGGCGATGGTGGGGGTGGCGGGGGGGTATGGAGAATATCCGTTGGGTAATATTGGGAGAGCATGATCAAAGTGAATTGGTGGCAATTTATAATTATGCCTTGGGTCAGGCAATTGATGAGGTAATTTTTGTGGATGAGGCAGTTAATCCGGATGGTTTGCCAGAGATTAGAGAGGCTTTTTGGACACTTTTAAAAGAACAGTTGGGGCAAACTGGAACAATAGAGTCGGATCTTTTGGAAGCTTTTTTTCATTTACAAAAAGACTATCCGCTGCTGGTGGAAACAGTTGATGTGGCTGGGGCAGGGGAGATGCTGGATGATTTAAATAAAGAGGTGATTTTGGGTTGTCCGGTGGTTTTGATTAATACAACAATGATTAATGGTTTGGCAAGCAAAGTGAGTGTAATGTTGGAAACTAATGGAGCTTTGGTAGTTAATTATGATAGTAGTAATGAGGATTTGCAGGATAATGTGATTTATTATGATGAAAATGAAGCCAGCTGTGAGCAATTATTGCAGATAATTAAAAATAGTTTGCCAAATATCGGGGAGATTATTGCTGATCAGGGAAAAATGGGTCAGGAAAATCGGGCTAAAATGGTAATTAAACTGGGGGAGTCTTTGTCTGCTGAGTAAATGGGGAGAAAATTAAGCGGTGGGCTCGTTTTTTTCTGGTATGGTAGGTGATTCGCCTTCGTTTTCGTCGGAGATAATATTGATGGGGACATCGTCTGTGAGTAAAAGTAGGTCTGAGCCGATGTTTTCTTCTTCTGATTCCTTGTAAACACTTTTGAAAGAGAGTTGATTTTTGTTGGCGCTTGATTGATAAGTTTCACGGATGAAAACAGTACAAGTATTATTAGTTTGCGAATGAAGCTGGCATAAGTATTTATTGCCAGAGTTAATTAATTTGGTAAGATGAAGGGAAATGTCTTCTGGTAGGGAACCTAAATAGGTTTTTTGCAGAGTTTCTATAGAAATAAAGCGATTTTTGGGCTTGAGACTGAGTTCTTGGCCGACTTGTAATTCTTGGAGAACTTGTTTGCTGGCCAGACGATTAAGGGTAAATATTTTGGATTTACTGGGCTCTTCTACAAAGTTTTGAGCCTGGAATTGGGGGGCATTAATGGTTTTGTTTTTGATATTGGCTAATTGTTTTTGGGCAATAAGATTGTGTTTTTCTATTTCCAAAACGGTTTTGAACTGTTTGCTAGCCAGGCGAATTTTATTTTCTTGTAGATAAGCAAAACCTAGGCGGTTGAGAGCGGGGACATTTTTGGGGTCAGTAGCAATAATTTCTTGATTATAGGTGACGGCGGCGGGCCAATCGTTTTTTTTGGCGGCAGTAATAGCCTGGTTTTCCAAGGTTTGAATAGTTAACATAATTGGCATATTATACACTAGGATTGGGAAAGAAAAGAGGCAAAATTGCCGAAAACTTTGTATCAGGCTTGTGGTATAATTCCTGGATGTAGGGGGTAAAATTAGATAGAAAGGTGATGATGGCAGGTCATAGTAAATGGAATAATATCAAGAATAAAAAAGGGGCGGAGGATGCCAAAAGAGCACAGCTTTTTACTTATATTGGGAAAAATATTCGTTTAGCAGCCAAAAATGGCGGTGGAGAGGTAAATAATAATCCCAATTTGCGGACTTGGGTAGAGAAGGCTAAGGAAGCAAATATGCCCAAAGATAAAATCCAGCGCTCAATTGATGTGGGGACGGGGAAAATTAGTGGGGGAGTAATGCAAGAGATAAATTATGAGTGTTTTGGTCCGGATGGGGTGGGTATAATTGTGATGGCGGTAACCGATAATAATAATCGGACTAGTAGTGAATTGCGGGCACTTTTGAGCCGGGCTGGGGGGAGTTTGGGTGGGCCAGGGTGCGCTAGCTATATGTTTGAGTTTGATAAGGAGAGGCAAGAGTATAAGGCAGTGATGCCGATGGAAATTGGTGAGGAAACAAGAGATAAGTTGGTGGAGCTTGTAGAAAAAATCCTACAGATTGAAGGAGTAGAGGGGGTTTATACGGCCACAGAGGCACTTTTTGAAAGTGATTAAGAGGGGTTATTTGCCGGGTAAAAAGATAATAAACATAATAATGATAAAAATAGCTAAGAGTAAGTATTCTTGGATAGCGCGTTTAAAGAGTTTTTCTTTGAGATAATTTTGGATAATGCCTAAAATAAGGTAAAAGCTGGCCATAATAAGAAGGGCGATATTCCAGATTGGCATAGGGACAAAGGAGAGAATAAGGGCCAATTCGGCGATAATAAAGGCGGTAAAAAAACTTAATTGCCAGATTTCTGGGGAGATTTTGTCTTCTAGATTGATTGACCAGGTGGCAGTAAGAGTAAGGGGGAAATGGAGAGCAAAAATAGCCAAAAAATTGAAGTAAAAAGGGAGGTTAAAAGAGAAAATAATTTGTATTCCTAAAAGAGAAATAAGAATGGTAAAAAAGAGCGCGATAGCCTGGGCAGCATTAAGGAGCTGAATAGTGCGCCCTTTGGCAATAGAAAAGATATTGCTGGTAAGAAATAATGAGTAAGCACCTAGGACAAAAAGCCCTAAGATGATAATCATAACCCAGAAATTACTGGGGAGTAAAAAGTAAAATGAGCCAATAGTAAGGGAGTAAATAGTAGGGAGAGGGAGTAGGAGAAGCCATTCTCTGGGCTGCAGGTCATCTCTGAGGGCAAAGGCGCTAAGAAAATAAGTAATGATGCCAAAAGCGACGATAGCAAAATAGCGCCATTCTAGGGGTGTAAGTTGGATTAACCAGAGTAAAATTCCCAGAATAATCGCTAAAAATACAAATTTTTCTCTTTTTCTCATAATAATTAATAGCTAATTATAACACGAAAACTAGTGATGGGGCAGGGGAGGGTGGATTTTTTTGTGACCAGAGGTGTTGGGAAAGGGTTGAAAATGGACGAGAGGGAAAGTGAATATTGCAGATTATACGTTAATAAAAAAATTGATGAAGATTGAGCTAATTTGAGATATTTTTATTGTATTTTTTGCGGAAATAATGGAAAAAATGGTGAAAATTGTTAGCGGCAAAAATGCGAAAAAAAAGCGAAAAATTTTTGATATTATAGTGAAGAGACGCGGTAAAAGCTTGTTTTTGGGCTTTTTTGGTTATTTTACTCTGGTGTTCGTTAATTATGCTATAATATAATATTTATACTTTTCTATTATGCGGGTAATTTTGAGCCCAAAAATTGTACAAAGTAATGATTTGGCTATATTTAAGCTATATTAGTGAGTAATGAAGGGGGGTCCTAAATAAATAAATAAAGGGAATAATAAGCGAAAATAGGGGATATTTTGTTTAGCCTGGAGAGAGGGGATTTTAGCAGTCTAGATATTTAATTGATAGGGGGATAATTGCTTAAAAAGTGTTGATGCACCTGGTTATTTTAAAATTTTTATAAATGTGTAGTTATTATACAGTTTTAGCCATTTTTATATAGTTAAAATAGCATTATTTATTATATTATGGTGATTTTTATGGAATTATGTGGGTAAAAAGAGTAGGGGAGAATAAAAATGATTTATTAGCGCAAAACAGGCTTAAAATAAGCTTATTTACTTGATGTTAAAATAATGGAACAATGATTTAACCCTTGGTTTATTTTAAGTCAGTAAATTATTTTATTTATTTGATAAAACACTTTTGATTTGATTTAGGCTTTGATAGCCTGGAAAAATACAATTAATTTATTATTTTTGAACTAATTGCAAGAATAAATGGGGTTGATGATGGAGATGGGGTAGGGGAGGTGCAATTTTTTCTACTCGACTAAAGTATCCTATAATTATCGTAAATGATATAGTTTGATATAGTAAGCTATTTGGGGTAAATGATATAGTTTGATATAGTTAGAATGTCAATGTGGATAACTTTGCTAATCCCTGGCTTAGAGGTAAGTTTGGTGATGGTTTTAAGATTAATTTTCTTGATATGTGGCACAAATTTTTTTATTGTTACACAATTTAATTAAGGTAGTAAACATGCTCCACCCCATTTCTACCAGGCAAAGTGATAAACGTTGATGTGTAAATGATATAGTTTGATATTGTTAACATTTATTTTTATATTGTTATAGGGTCTTTTTTTTGTATTGATTTAGATGGTAAAGAGGGTGGAGAGGTAGCGAGTAAAACCCGAATGAGTTTCTTGAGGTAAAAAGATGATGGTGATGCTTATTTTATGAGGCTTGCTAAGAGGCTAAATTGAGGCTTAAATGGCAAGAAACTTACTAAATTATAGGGTCTTATTGTTAATATATTT
>CAYJFT010000028.1:0-6349 GCA_964369765.1 uncultured Pseudomonadales bacterium
CAAACAAAACCGTATAAGTATCTTCCAAAGAAAGCAAATCAATCTCGCCAGCCAAAAGCAATTTTTTCACCACAAAATACTGGCAACTACTCAGGGTACAAAGCTGCGCCTGCTTGCTAAGGACAATATAATCATCTTCCACCAAACTCTCCCCCGGCGTCAATTTAGTCACCTCCATTGCTTTTTCTATATGCAAATCCCGCGGCTGACCATCTGCCCCTACCCGACCATAATCAAAAATTCTATAAGTCAAATCCGAGTTTTGCTGCACTTCGGCAATCAAAATTCCTTTGCCAATCGCATGCAAAGTCCCACTGGGGATAAATAAAACATCACCCTTTTTCACCTCTACTGCCTGCAAAACTTCTGTCAGAGTATTATCCTTAATCCGCTTTTCAAATTCACTTTTATCAATCTCTTTTTGAAAACCATAATAAAGCACACTGCCAGGGTCAGCCGCCAAAACATACCACATTTCCGTTTTCCCTAGCTGATTTTCATACTTGCGCGCATAATCATCGCTAGGATGCACCTGCACAGACAAATTATCGCGCGCATCAATTAACTTAAATAATATCGGTAATTCAGTCTTGGCAAAACGATTACCCAAAACTATTGGACCCATTTCTTGTAAATATTCTCGCAAATCCCGACCACTGCCATCATCTAGCAAAGACACCCCATTGGGATGAGTGGAAAGTTCCCAAGCCTCGGCCACCTTGTCCCACCCCTCTAGCACCGCCTTATTATAAACTCGCTTCAATCTCTCCCCACCCCAGAGATAATCTTTAAAAATTGGTTTCAACCGCACTGGCCGCAAATCAGTTTTTTTCATAGAGCCATTATAGCACAGCAAAAAGGGAAATCAATCACTCAAAATGACTCAAATTAATCCAAATACCCATCCGCCACCTTTATCCAATCGCTCATGGTCATTATCTTTTGCTCCACCACCTCTGTCTTAGCTACATTCAAAAAAATAATCTTTGCCAAACCGCAGTCCATTTTTTAATCTTTCTTTGTCCAGCGCATAACCCTAAAGTTTAGAAAGTTATTTAAGTCTTTATTCATTCATTAATTATAAACCCAAATCTCACCTTTGTCTCACTTTTTACAGAGCAAAAATTACCCAAATCAATTTTCCGCTTTTACACCGACATTTCCCCCATTTACCCCGACAAACCCCAATTTACTCCGTCATTTCCTTCATTTACACCGACAAAAAGCCAGTTTACTCCGACAAAACCCACTTTTACTCCGTCAATATCTTCTCCTCCCACATTTCCCTACTTTTCCTATATAATAGTCCCCAGTAATCTAATTAGAAAGTTTTTATGACTGGTTTTGTTATTTTCGCCGTTATTATTTTAGTCGTCATTCTCTCTTTTGTCCGCCAAATCAATCAATACGAACGTGGTGTCCTTTTTACTATGGGCAAATTTTCCCGTATCGTCCCACCCGGCTGGTTTGTCCTCCTACCAGTTTTTCATAGCCTCAAAAAAATTGACATCCGCACCAAAACTATCGACGTCCCCAATCAAGAAGTTATCACCAAAGACAATATCCCCATTCAAGTCAATGCAGTGATTTATTTCCGTGTCGCCGACGCTAGCAAAGCGGTGATAGAGGTGGAAAATTTCATTTTTGCTACCTCCCAGCTGGCCCAAACCACCATGCGTAATAGTATTGGCGCCTATACCCTAGACCAACTCCTCCAAGAGCGCACCGAAGTCGCCAAGCTCATCTTAGAAACCGTGGACGCTGCCAGTGACAGCTGGGGTATTGATGTCCAATCAGTAGAACTCAAAGACATCATTCTCCCTGATAGCCTGAAGCGCACCATTGCCAAAGTTGCTGAAGCAGAACGCGAGAAAAAATCCGTCATTATTGCCTCCGAAGGCGAAGTCGCTAGTGCCAAAAATATGGCTATTGCCGCCAAAACCCTAGCCGAAGCCCCTGGCGCTATGCATTTGCGCACCCTGGCCTCAATCAATGACATTTCCTCTGATCAATCCAACACGACCATCTGGATGGTCCCGATGGAAATCATGCGCGCTCTAGAAGGCTTTGGTAAAAAATTCTTGGATCAAGACCAAAAAGGTCAGTAAAATTTGCTCACCCAAAAAATTATGTCACAAGACCATCAAGCCCCAAATTACGCTCAACCAACCGGTGAAAAATGGTATCAAGGCCTAGGGCCACAACTCCGCCCCCTGGCTCTCCAATCCCTCCAGCTTTTAGAGCGCGAGAAAAAATCCCCCGGCACCTTCTCTGATTATCAATTTATCGTCTTCCCTTTTGCCAAGGCCTATGAAGTCTATCTCAAAGACCTCCTTTTCCAGGCCCAAATCATCGATCAGCGCACCTACAATAATAAATACTTTTCTATCGGCCGCGCCCTCAACCCCGATGTCCGCCTGGAACAACGCGATCAAAACTGGTATTATGATGATTTGATCGAGCTGACCGATGAAAAAGTCGCCCGCTATCTCTGGGATACTTGGTTAGAGCGCAATCGCCTCATCCACCTCTACCCCGGCGAAGAAAAAGCCTTGACTTTAGAAGAAGCAGAAGCACAAATCAATCATTTTATCCGGGCAATTGACTTGAGTTTTTATGCCTTGCGTGAGCGGGAGAAATAACCCCTCAAATCTCACCAGAATCTCACATTTATCTCACTTTTGCCAGAGCAATTTTAATTTTAATATAAAATTTGTTGCTTTGCTCATTTGCATCCTCCACTTATCTATTATAATAGTCCCATGAACAACAACACTTTTTTAGACAGCCTCAACCCCAAGCAACGCGCCGCGGCCGAGCATCTCACTGGCCCAGCCCTGGTTCTCGCTGGCGCTGGCTCCGGTAAAACTCGTGTCCTTACCAGCCGTGTTGCTCATCTGCTCCAGACCATCCCCGACCTCCATCCCAGCAATATCATGCTCGTCACTTTTACCAATAAAGCCGCCGCCGAGATGAAAAACCGCGTCCGCTCACTCACCGGCTTGGACCTGCCTTTTTCCGGCACTTTTCACAGTTTCTCTACCCGGGTCCTCCGTCGCCACGCCGTTGATGCCGGCTTAGACCAAAATTTCTCTATTTACGACGCCGACGACCAACTCGCCCTCTTAAAAACTGTTTATCAAAACAATGGCTGGGACCCCAAAGAATTCAAACCCCAGGCAATTAAGGCGGCGATCAGCAATGCCAAAAACGCTATGCAATCCCCCGAAGACTATCGCCGCCAAGCCAATGGTGACTATGGCGAATTTGTCGCTAATGCTTACGAATGTTATCAGCGCGAGCTTCATCGTGAATCTGCTCTAGACTTTGACGACTTACTCAATTTCACCTATTATCTGCTCCGAGATAACCCCAGTGTGCGCCAGTTTTATCAGAAACAAATTCGCTTCCTCCTGATCGATGAGTATCAAGATACTAATCGGGTCCAGTATTTACTGAGTAAAATTCTCGCCGCGCCAGACAACAATCTCTTTGTTGTGGGCGATTTTAGCCAGAGCATTTATGCCTGGCGCGGCGCTGACTACCGCAATATGTTAAACCTGCAAAAAGACTTTCCCGACCTGCAAACTTATCACCTGGACCAAAATTATCGCTCCCATCAAAACATTCTCACTGCCGCTACTCAAATCATCCAAAAAAACACCGATCACCCCATTTTAAATCTCTGGACAGAAGATAAATCGCCGCAAAAACTCACCCTTGCCGAAGCTGAAACTGGCAATAATGAAGCCAATTTTGTCGCCGAAAATATTCAAAAACTCCAAACCGACTATCCCCTCAGCGAAATCGCCATCCTCTATCGCACCAATGCTCAGTCGCGCCCCTTTGAAGAAGCCCTCACTCGTCACCGCCTGCCTTATAAACTCATCGGTGGTTTCAAATTTTATGAGCGCAAAGAAATTAAAGACCTCCTGGCTTATCTGCGCTATTTTTTCAATCCCAAAGAATCGGTTTCGCTCAAGCGCCTGACCAAAATCGGCAAGCGCCGCCTCAATGCTTATCTAGACTGGAAAACCACTTATCAGGCCAATCCCGACGCCGACCTCACCCCCCTAAAAATCCTCCAAGAAGTTCTCACTGTCACCAAATACCGTGATCTTTATGACCCCGGCGACCCCGAAGAAGCGGTCAAATTAGAAAATATCAATGAGCTCCTCTCTCACGCCTCGCAATTTAGCGACGCCCTCACCTATTTAGAAAATGTCTCCCTGATCCAAGACGATTATTTCCCCGATGGCGAGCAACCAGAATCAGAGCGCGCTCAAGTTTCTCTGATGTCTCTTCACTCCGCCAAGGGCCTGGAGTTCTCCGTGGTCTTTATGGTCGGTATGGAAGAAAACCTCCTCCCACACTCTCGTTCTCTTTTTGACGCCAATCAACTCTCCGAGGAACGTCGCCTCTGTTATGTTGGCATCACCCGCGCCAAGCAAAAACTTTTTTTCACCTGCGCTCGCCGCCGCTGGCAATACGGGATCACGACCACCTCTACCCGCTCGCGCTTCCTGGACGACCTTGCTCACGATCTGCTGGAAATCACCCGCTTAGATGATTATAGCGAACCTGGTAGTAATTTCAATCAAGCCGGTCACAATCGTTTCCCTAATCCTTACAATCGCTTTGCCAAACATCAAAGCCAAGATGAATTCGCCCCCCGCCAGGACCATTCTTTTAATCCCAAGCCCAAACCCCCCAAACCCATTTCCTCCGAACGCCGCCTAGTTTTAGACGAAAATGCCGACAGTGTTCTTCACGATGACTTGGATTTTGAAACCTTTTTGCACTCATGATTCCCCACCCACCCACCCTTTTTTCTACCCTCCACCTCTTGACAATATCCTATAATTATAGTATAATAAACTCCTTCGCTTAATTTACTTTACTCAATAGCGGGTAAAAATAAATTAAGTAGATCTAAAAAAAATAAAGGAGAAAAACAGTGGATAACACAAATAAAAAAAGGCTCCCTATGGGGTTACTCGCCAGACTCAACAGCAATGAATTTAAGATTGTTGAACCAACAAATACTTGGACGGGCGAAATTCAAATTTGGGTTGACATAGTGAATTACTATGAGAACCTAAAAGAAACTTACGCAACAACCCCAGGTGAAGAAAAGTGCATCAATAATAGGATTAACAACTTTATGCACTGCATTTTTCATGGCATTGGTGGTACCCCCACCAATGTTAATGTGATGGTGCAAGTCATCCACTTAGTGGATGACAAAGACAGAAACAATCGCCTAAATCAGATTGTCAAGGAACTCCCCTATAGTCGGTGGGAGAAAGTTTTTGATGTTCTGTGGGAGAACATTAAGAGAGTCGGAGTTAAAAACTTCGACGCAGACCTTATTAAAGAAGTGAAAAAACTTAAAGATAACAAGAAAAAGTAAATCTCCTTTAACCGCGGCGCCCAGAGGGCGCCGCTTTTTTATGGTCCAACCCCCTCTCGCAATACCTTTATAATTATGTTATAATCACTCATCTTAAAAAGCGGCCGTTTTATACGCAAAACTCCCCGCATTTTTTGCTCTAAAAAATTTAAGTTAAAAAAATTACCCCAAACTCAAACCAAAAGGAGGTCTTTTTGATGAAGACAATTTTTACCCCAAACTCAAACTCTCACTCCACTCTCCCTTCTAGCAATCAGCCAACAGACTATTTAGAGATTTGCAATTTTTTAATCTCTAATAAAGTAATTTATCGAGAAATCAGCGATCAAACTTATCCTCAAACCCAAAGTCTTCTCACTTACTTGGCTACTCTCCATGAGTCAGCAATCACCAGCTTTTTATTATTGGCCACCCAAAAACACGATCTCACAGATTGTTTTTTTCTGGTCAGGCGACTCCTGACCATAGAAAAAACCCAATATCACTGGTCTCACGGTTTTTATTTCCTCCTTGGGCTCTATCAATTTCTAATCAGTTGCCTAACCGACCAGCATAAACTCAATCACACCCAAAGAAAAGATCTCACCTTTCTCTACCGTCATCTTTCTCGTTTGGCCCTGAACTACGGCCCAGACAGCTCAGAAGTTGCCCTCTGCTATCAATTGGTCAAAGAAATCCAAAGATTTCTACCCGATTATGTCGCTTATCCCCATCATTCTGAAAGGAGCAGCTCAAATGTTAATTGATTTATGCAAATATGGCAATGATCCCAAGTATACCAAAATGATTGATGCAAAAATATTTAACTTTAATGATGAAGAATTTGATATGCTTACTAGAACAATTGGCTACCTCAAACGATATGAAAATTGGCCTCCGGGAAATCCAAATGACCGGCAGAGCTTTGACCTCAAAGACTTTGAGCCTTATCTAAAT
>CAYJFT010000028.1:6359-8074 GCA_964369765.1 uncultured Pseudomonadales bacterium
ATGCGCTAAAAAATTCCCTGATCCTCAATTTTAAACTTAATTTCCCCCTCCGCGGCGCCCGCGGGGCGCCGCTTTTTTTTGCCCCAAATCACCAAAAACCCCTTTCTCAGTCCAAAATCACCATTCTCCTCCCCCAAAATTTACCCCAGAAAAAACCCTCGCGATTGACCCGCTTTTTCCTCACTTTTTGTACTCATTTTACCCCGCTTCACTTTCGCCTTTCTTTCTGTTTTTGCCCAATTCACCCCGTTGACATTTCCCCAATTCCCTGCTATATTTAGTATCCCTACAAATCACTATCTACTATATATTGTGGTTTGCAAGGAAAAAAGTATAAATTAATAGTAGCAAAATAGAAAGTTTTTATGACTCTGTCCAAGCAAAAAAACCCCGCCGGTAAATCGCCTCAATACATCAAAAAACGCGATGGTCGCAAAGAAGTTTTTTATCCCGAAAAAATCACTCACGCCATCCAAGCTAGCTTCATTTCCGAAGGCATTCACGATCGCAATCTCCCTGGCAAAGCTACTGAAATTGTCGTTACCCACCTAGGCACTGATTTTGGCCGCAAAGTCCCCACCGTGGAGCAAGTCCAAGACTTAGTTGAATCTGCTCTGGTAGAACTCAATCAATTTGCCGTCGCCAAAGCCTATATTCTCTATCGCCAAGAGCGCTCTCGCTCCCGCGATGCCAAATCCCGACTGATGAAAACTTTCCGCGGTATCGCTTTTGAATCTGCAGAAAACAATGATCTCAAACGCGACAATGCCAATGTTGATGGTAATACCGCTATGGGCACCATGCTCAAATTCGGCTCCGAAAGCACCAAAGAATTTGCCAAAGCCTTTATGATGAAGCCAGAGCACTCCAGCGCTCATGACAATGGTGATATTCACATTCATGACCTGGATTTCTTCCCCATGGGTACTCTCACTTGTTGTCAAATTGATGCCGTCAATCTTTTCCGGCGCGGCTTCAACACTGGTCACGGCTTCCTCCGCGAACCTCAGAGCATCACTAGTGCTGCCGCTCTTGCCGCTATAGTTCTCCAATCCAATCAAAATGAACAGCACGGTGGCCAGGGAATCCCTCATTTTGATTATTCTCTTGCCCCCGGAGTCAATTTCACCTATCAAAAAGCTCTGGCGATTAATCTTAATAAAGTCCTGGACTATAAATATGATACTACTCTAGACCGCCAAGAACTCAAAGAGTTCCTGGCTAGCTATCAAGACAAAAACAATAAACGTCTCACTTACCCCAAGCCAGAAGACAAAAAAATTAGCGCCCACTTTTTAGAGACTATCAATAAAAAATTCTCTCTCAAACTCACTGCTGCCGATTTAGACAAAGTCTTTTCTCAGGCTGCCGCTGACACCAAAAAAGAGACCTATCAAGCTCTAGAGGCTCTCATTCACAATCTTAATACCATGCATTCTCGCGCTGGCGCTCAGGTGCCTTTTACCTCCATCAACTTTGGCACCGACACTTCCCCAGAAGGCCGCCTAGTCAGCGAAGCTCTCCTGCAAGCCACTTGGAATGGTTTGGGCAAAGGTGAAACTCCAATTTTCCCTATCTCCATTTTCAAAGTCAAAGAAGGGGTTAACTACAATCCTACCGATCCCAACTATGACCTCTTTAAACGCTCCATGGAAGTTTCCGCCAAGCGTCTCTTCCCCAACTTTGTTTTTTTGGATGCGCCTTTCAACCTAGAG
>CAYJFT010000028.1:8115-9240 GCA_964369765.1 uncultured Pseudomonadales bacterium
CTGTCGCACCCGGGTCCTCTCTAGCATTTTCCCCGAAAGCAATGGTATTGTCACCGGCCGTGGTAATATTTCCTTTACCACCATCAATCTAGTCTCCCTGGGCATCAAACACGGTATTGCCGATGGCGAGCGCTCCAAAGCAGACTGGGATGGTTTTTATGCCGAATTAGATGAGCAACTGGAATTGGTCAAAAATCAACTCTTAGAACGCTATGAAGTCCAAGCCGAAAAAACCGTTCGCAATTTCCCCTTCCTCATGGGCGAAGGTGTCTGGATGGAAAGCGGCAAACTGGGCCCCGATGACACTTTGCGCGAAGTCATCAAGCACGGCACTCTCTCCATTGGCTACTTTGGTTTGGCCGAAATGCTTGTTGCTATGACTGGTGAACATCATGGTCAGAGCTCCACCGCCCAAAAACTAGGCCTAAAAGTTATTAAACATATGCGCGAAAGCTGTGACAAAATGGCCAAAAAATACACTCTCAATTTCTCACTCCTAGCCACTCCAGCCGAGGGCATCTCTGGTCGCTTTGTCAAATTAGACAGAGCCCGCTATGGTTTGATCCCTGGTATCACTGATCGTGATTATTATACCAATAGCTATCATGTCCCAGTTTATCATCAAATCAACGCTTTTGAAAAGATCGAAATCGAGGCCCCTTATCACGCTCTTTCCAATGCTGGGCACATTACCTATATCGAAGTCGATGGCGATCCGCTCAAAAACCTCCCTGCCTTTGAAGCCATCATTCGCAAGATGAAAGAATCTGGTATTGGCTATGGTAGCGTCAATCACCCCGTTGATCGCGATCCTGTCTGTGGTCACTCCGGCATCATCGGTGATAGCTGTCCCAAATGTGGTCGCAGCGAAGGCTCTGATGGCATTGGTTTTGAACGCCTCCGCCGTATCACCGGCTACCTAGTTGGTACCCTCGATCGTTGGAATGACGGCAAAAAAGCCGAGGAAAAAGACCGGGTCAAACATAATGTCAAAACTAGTCAGAAATAAACTTTGGTTTACCTAATAACTGAAACTAGAAAAATTTATGCAAATTAGACTCGCCGGGCCCATCATCAATGACAGCATTGTTGAGGGGCCCGGCCTGCGCACGGTAGTTTTTACCC
>CAYJFT010000029.1:0-4017 GCA_964369765.1 uncultured Pseudomonadales bacterium
TCCCCCCTTCCAAACCCTCGCCGGCTACTACCATTTCCCAGTCCGCTCCACTTTGCCTGTAGACTCCCCCCGTCCCCGCTACTAGCAAATCTTCTCCGTCCCAACCCACGCTTGTCACTCCCAATCCCCCTGGTCCGGCAATCATCGCAAAACTTTTACTCCTTAGCTCCACCACCATCATTCGCCCGCTGCCACTCTCTAATAAAACAACTTCCCCAGCCTCATTCACTCGCCCTTGATCTGGCCAAAAATTTTCTACTCCAGTTAGGTTTAAATCATAAAAAACTTTCGCTCCACTACTACTCTCGCTTGTCCCCGCACTCACTGGCTCCAAAACATTAGCTTTTTGCTCTTCTAGCTCCAAAACCTGATTACCCATAAAACTATAAACCACCCCCGCCAAAACTACCAAACCCAAACCCAGGCCAAGCACTTGCCCCAACCAGGCTTTATTCACAAAGGACATAGCGCACCCCTTTGGTTACCCCACGCTTCTCAATCACCCCCTTCTTAATCAAGTCTTTGACATCGCGCAAAATCGTATCAGTAGATACATTGGGCAAAACCTGCTGCGCTTCCTCGCTAGTAATCTGACCCTGATGATGTAAAACCTCTAGCAAAATAATTTGCCGCTCCGAGAGCGAAATCTGTTTACCCAATTGCTCTTTTAATTTCAAGTCTTTGGATAATTTCATTACTTGCATTTTCACTTTGTCTACCTCTATGGCTACCCCATAGGTAAAATATTCTAGCCAGTAAGTCAAATCTTGATTACCGCTTTGCTGTACTGATAAAATTGCTTGATAATAGCGCGAGACATCGCTATCAAAATACTGCTCCAGCGAAAAAAACTTTTTGAAATCATATTTGGCCAAGTATAAAACTAGGGTAGCCATTGCCCGGGCCGTCCGGCCATTACCCTCTACAAAAGGGTGAATATTAACCAGCTGATAATGAGTAATTGCTGCCCGCAAAATCGGGTGAATTTGCCAAGCCGCTTCACTATTTAACCAGGTAAAAAAATCACTGAGCAAAAAAGGCACTTCACTACTATGTGGTGGCCGAAAAGCCACTTCACCATCATCTACGCCCTTAATAACTACTTGTTTATCCCGGTACACCCCTACATATTCATCTTCAATTAGTCTATTGACTGTCAGGCTATGTAATTTCTTCAAACTTTTCTCACTCAAAAGCTCTTTGTGATTACCATTATTTTGACCCTGATCTATCCACCAAATTACATTCCGATAATTTATTACTTCTTGAATATCCCGGTCTCGGGCTACTATCCCCGCTTTTTCACTAATTGAATGCAAATTGCTATCATCAATCATTACTACTTGATTGGATTGTTCCTGAGTCAGGTCATTTCCCTCTATTTTTGTACCAAAATGAACCGTCTTTTGCATCGCTTCATTACGGAATTTCATCTCCCAGGCAGGTACTAGGGGAGAGTTTTCAATCAAAGCCCGAGCCGACTCTGTCCGGCACAGATACATTACTAAATTGTTGGAGATTTTAAAATTTGGCGAAAACATCTTAAGCTCCGATTATAAACGATTCTTGCAATTATTGCAACAATCAATTTACCCAATTTACCCCAAAATCACCCAAAATAAAAATTTCCTTTATAAAGAAAATTTTTTTCTAGCTTAGAAACTCCCTGTCTCACATCAAGAAAATCCCCCCGGGTGGCTCCGCCACTCGGGGGGTGATTTTAACAGATATCTTCACAACCTTTAGTCAATGCTCCTACCTAAGTTCCAATTTACCAGCTTAATTTCACCTCCATTCTTTTCACTTTGTCCAATTTAGACCGCCATAGTATAGCTACTAGTTAATAGCCCTAAATTGCTACCTAAATTTTCCAGTCTTTCTGCACAAGCCAAGTCTGCTCCAGCATACTCAAGTGACTCAATAAAGCATCTTAGCACTCTAGCTTTTTGCTCTAAAAACTGCAGTGCATAATTATCTTCTGTGCCATAATAACTGCCAATCTGACAAATTTTCCCCTCTATCATTTTTGGCTGATATTCTTTAGTAAATTTGGTTACCTCTTTCAAAGTTAGGAATAATTCTGCTATTATATATTGCCTAGCTTCGCTGCCTGGTTCATAGCTGTCCCAGTTTGTTTGTAAGCGCGCCAATGACTGACGAAAATCAATGCTTTCCATCCAAACTACTTCTAGCAAATAACTCATTACTGATTCCTCCCTTCTTAGGTCATATCTGTTAATTATAGAGCCCGCTAGCCGGCTATTTTCTCCTCTTTGGGTTTTTTGCCTGCTTAGCTACTCTTATTCTACCCCACTTTTGGCCTTTTTTTAGACATATTCACCCAAATTCAATTTTGCTCATTTTACCCCCTTGACAAATGACTCTTTTTGTGGACAATAGCTGACATAGAAAGGTAGAGTTTAAGTAATTTACATTGATTAAACTCTAATTAGTAAAAATATGAAAAAATTCATTCCTTATATTTTCCCAATCATCGCTTTGATTATTGTCATTGTTTTGGCCTTTAATTGGTATAGCAATCGCACCCAAGAAGAAATTCCTACTCCCCCCGTTAGTGCTGGGGCAGAGATTGAAGAACTTAGCGTTTCCGAACTAGAAGCTTTAGATGCCTTGGGTCGTGGTTTGGGCAATTTCCAAACCTTGGACTTAATTGGTCAGGGTGGTTTGGGCGAAGTCCGCTATGAAAAACGCGATAATCAAGTTTTCTTCACCGTTGTCGCCAATTTACTTGCTCCAGACTCTGGTAATTATCAGCTTTTTATCAAACCTGCCGGTGCTGCCGACTTTATTGCCAGTGAACATTTCACTTTTGGCAAAGCTGGTTACTTGGCTGGCACTGTCTTAGACCTTACTCAACTTCCGGTCGAGATTCAAGTCCGTCTTGCTGATCAAGTTGTTTTGGAAGGGACTTTACAATAATCAGCAAATTGCCTCTTGACAACCAGGCACTCCTGGGGTAAACTCAAGTAATCGTATTTATTAATAGTCTGACAATAAGGCAGACAAAAAGAAAGGCTGTATGAGCGCATTTAGCTATACAAATAAAAAAGGTCAAACTTATCTCTTGCACACCAAGGATGTTACCTTAAAAAACGGCCGGGTTCAAACCATTTATTTCTTTGCTCGTGATCAAAGAGAAGGTTTCTTGGAAGAAGTTCCAGAGGGCTATATGGTTGTTGAGACCACTCGCACTGGCATGCCAGTTTTGAAGAAAAAACCCGCTGCCTAAATTTTTAAAAAGCATTTTTTTCTTGGCGGGGAACCTTTGGTTCCCCGCCAATTTTGTATCTGCTTATTTTATTTCTAGATGTTAAAATAGTCTCCTTATGTTAGTTAATAAACTTTATCTTCAGGACTTTCGCCGCTTCACCACTGCTACTTATGATTTTACTCCCGGGATTACGATCTTTTTGGCCAATAATGGTAGCGGCAAAACCACTGTTTTAGAAGCCCTGGCTCTGCTTTCCACCGGCAAAAGTTTTCGGGCCGAAAAAACTCTGCAAATGATTCGTTTTGACCAAGAAATCGCCCGCGCTTATGCTTTAGTCGATGATCAAGTCAAACTGGGCATTACCCTTACCCCCGGCCTGGTTGCTGGCAAAAAAACCAGCCCCAAACTCTATACTCTTGGCAATGCCAAAAAGCGTCAAAAAGATTTTATTGGCCAGCTCCTAACTGTTTGTTTCCGGCCAGAGGACCTCCGGCTGATTGAGGGTTCCCCATCCAGGCGGCGCGATTATCTAGATCAACCTCTTTCTCTGATTAGCGATGTCTATCGCGCCGCCCTGAAAAATTATCAGGCTACCCTCATCCGCCGCAACAAACTCCTCCAGGCCATCCGTGATGGCGAAGCCAATTTAGACACTCTCACTTATTATGATAATAATCTCCTCACTTATGGCCAACTTATTCATCAGCATCGCCAAAAATATCTCAATTTCCTTAATCACGACTTCCTCAGTCCCCTGCCTTTTGAAATCATTTATGATCACTCCA
>CAYJFT010000029.1:4027-9141 GCA_964369765.1 uncultured Pseudomonadales bacterium
TTACCCCCGAGCGTCTAGCTCATTATCAACGCGCCGAAATCGCCTCTGGTCACACCCTCATTGGTCCTCACAAAGATGACTTTGATCTCCTCTACGATTTCGGCGCCAGCGAAAAAAAGTCTCTCCTCGCCTACGGCTCCCGTGGTCAGCATCGCCTGGCCGTCCTCTGGCTCAAATTAGCCGAACTCGCTTTTCTCACTCAGCAAACCACTCAACAACCCGTTCTCCTTCTAGACGACATTCTCTCCGAGCTTGATCCCGATGCTCAAGCCACCGTCATCGCCCTAGCCTCCCAGCAACAAACCATTATCACCACCACTGATCGCCATCTTCTCCCTCTTTTCCCCACCGCCACTCTCATCGAGCTTTAGCCCTCCAATCTCCTCTCCATTTTCCCCCAATTCATTATATAATTAAAGCATATGAAAAATACTCTGCTCATTTTCTTCCGCAATTTCTGGCTCACTCTTCTGATCGTTGTCGGCATTATTCTCCTGCTCCTGGCTTTCATCCCCCGCCGCCGCCCCACCCCAGACATCTATTCGCAACTCAAAGCCCTTCCCGATCACTCTTTTATCGATATCGCTATCGGCGATCAGCAATATCATGTGGAAGTCGTTAATACCAGCGCCTCTATTACTCAAGGCCTTTCCGACCGCCCCACCATTGGCAGCGACGGCATGCTTTTTGTCATGCCCACCGCCTCTTTTTACTCTTTTTGGATGCCCCGGATGAGTTTTGACCTGGACCTCGTCTACTTCCACAACGACACTTTAGTTGAAATCATCGCCAATGCCAAGCAAGAACCCCACGATACCCCCAATGCCCTCCTCCCTCTCTATGTCAATCAACAGCAAGCCAATTTGGTCCTGGAGATCGCCTCTCATCGCGCCGCCAGCGATTCTCTTCAGCCAGGAGACCAATTGCAGTTACATTAAAATATCCTCCACATTATACTATTATAGCTCAGGAGAATAAAACTTCGCCGTTGCCGTCAATATCTCCCCAATATTCCCCTCCAGCACCGCCTCTAGATTATACCAACTCTGCTCCAGCCGATGATCAGTTACTCGGTTTTGAGGAAAATTAAATGTCCGAATTTTCTCCGCCCGCTGGGCCCGACCAATCGCCGAGCGCAAATTCCCCAATCTCTTTTGCCGCTCTTCTTCTTCTACCTCCCACAGCCGCGCCGCCAGCATTTGCAAAGCAATTTCGCGATTCTGCGTCTGCTGCCGCTCCTGCCGGGCATTCACTACAATCCCCGTGGGTACATGAGTCAGTCTCACCGCACTATTGACCTTATTGACATTTTGCCCCCCCGCCCCCCCCGCCCGGCAAAACTGCCAGTCTAAATCCTCATTATTAATCTGCACACTACTAGCCGCTACCTCTGGCAAGACCGCCACACTGGCTGTACTGGTATGAATCCGCCCCGCTGACTCCGTCACCGGCACCCGCTGCACCCTGTGTACCCCCGATTCATAACGCAAAGCCGTAAACGCCCCCACCATTTCCCCATTTATCTCTACTTTACCCCGGATCTTAATCACATCATCGTCCAGATACTCCACTTTCATTTTATTGGCCTCAGCAAAGCGCATATATAATCGCATTAGCTCGCTCCCCCAGATTTTCGCCTCATCCCCGCCAGCGCCCCCGCGCACCTCTATCAAGCAATTCGCATTCCCTAAATCGGGGGCGCCGCCTTCATTCCGGCCTACATTCATCGCGGCGGCGGCGGACTCCAGGGCTTCCTTTTGCGCCTGCAAATCCGCTATCTCCGCCGCCGCCAATTCCCCCAGTTCAGCGTCTTCTAGTAACACCTGATTTTCAGCTATTTTCGCCTCTATTTCTTCTAATTGTGCTGCAAATGGATTCATTTTATCTTTCTAATTACCAAAAAACCCCAATTTTGCCTATAAAAGACATCATCAGGGTCTTCAATTTACTTCGCTAAGCGGCTTTTTCTTCGCTTTTCTTTTCTTCAGTCTTCTCCGCCTCAACCTCAGTTTTCTTTACCTCCACAGCTTTTTTTGCCGCTACTTTGGCTTTTTCGCCACGCTCACTTTCGCGCTTGGCTTGATTCAAAATTTGCTTGAAACTTTGTTTTTCTTCTCCACCTTTACTCTCAGCCTCTTTTTTAGCCAATTTCTCGGCTTCTTTAGCTTTTTGCTCGGCCACCCGTTCTGCACTTAATTTCATTTTTTGTTTAAATTTATCAATTCTACCCTGCTTGTCCACAAAACGCTCTTCACCAGTAAAAAAAGGATGACATTTGCTACAGATATCTACCTGCATTGCCTCATCAATACCTTTGGTGACGAATTTATTACCACAAGCACAAGTCACTGTGCAATCTTGCCAATTTGGATGAATATTATCTTTCATAAGAGGGCGATTATATCACATCTTATCACTTTTGGCAATCAGGACAAAAACAACTTGCCCGCCCGCCCAGCTTCACACTCTCTATCTTCCCATCGCAAACCCGACATTTCTCCCCCTCGCGCCCATAAACCTGCAAAAAAGCCTCAAAATTCCCCCCTTGTCCATAAGCATCCACATATCGCCCATCAAAAGTAGTCCCCCTTTTTGCTATTGCTAAGTCCAAAATCCGCTTGGCCTCTACCACTAATCGCTCCAATTCCTCCTGCTCCACCTCTCCCGCCGGCCGCCGTGGATCTATCCCTGCGGCAAAAAGCGCCTCGGCTGCATAAATATTACCCAGACCACAACAAACCGCATTGTCCATAATTACTTGTTTAATTGGCACCCGCCGCCCCCTACATTTTGCCATCAACCCTACCACCTGCCAAGCATCTGTATTAGCATCCGGTCCCAGCTTGGCATATTCCGCCTCCACTTCCTCCTCGCTTAGCACCCTCATCCAGCCAAAAACCCGCATATCATTAAAAAACAGCTGTCCACCATCATCAAGCTCATAAATAATTCTTGTATGCCGGCCCGGCAACTGCTCCAAAACATCGCTACTCGGGTGCCCACCCCCTGCCAAGCCCATTCCTTCTCCCACTCCTTTGTAAATCAATTGCCCCGTCATTTTTAAATGGGTCAAAATCCGCCAACCATTGGCCAGCTCTATTTCTAGAAATTTCGCTCTCCGCCCCAAACCCACTATTTCACTATCAATTATGGCCTCCCTCCGCTCTAGCATGGGAAAACTTTTCTCTCGCAAAACCTCCACTCGCACAATTTTCCGCCCCAAAAGCACTTCTTTCAAGCTTTCTTTAACTGTCTCTACTTCTGGTAACTCTGGCATTCATCCTTTCAAATTTAGCCTATTGTAACACAAACCTTTCTTGCCTATGTTATAATTCCCCACTATAGTTCTATAATAATCAAGGGAGGACCAAGAAATGAAGATTTCCAGAAAAAACCACGCCCAAATTCAGACTCGCCTGGCCAGAATGCAAGCTTATGCCGCTGATCCTAGTAAAAGTGAAAAAACCAAACGTCAACGCCTGACCTTAGAGATTAAAAACTGCTTGCCTTATTTATCCACCGATGCCGATCGCCTCTATTTTGCCACCGCCCACGCTGATTTTAATCAAGAGCAGGCTAATTTCCCCAAAATTGTCCAGCGTCTTATCAGCTATTGTGATAAAGCCGCCATTTATGGCTAGAAAAATTCTTGTTTGATTATTATTGTTCCCCGAGCCGATTTCTCATTAAATCGGCTCTTTTCTTGCTATATCCCTATTATTATAGTATAATACAGTTTGCTCTAAAAAAATAATTAGGAGGATCAAGGGATGAGAAACAGACAATTGGCAGCGGCAGAGGCAATCGGTACAAAAAAAACGGCGACAAATTTTCTTTGCAGTCAAGAAAAGGTGCAGAGAATTTGTCAAGAAAAAAGAGAAATAGAAAAAAGGCTTTTAGAAGAAGCTGTTTTAAAATTAAGTCCTAAGTAGAGTCATCTGGCCACTATTTATTAGTGGCCTTTTTTTTAGGAAAAGTTAGAGTGTGAGTCCGCTGGGACTCGAACCAGAGGACGGCCACAGTTTTAAAAGGTTGTTGTTTTAACAGACTAAGTTGGGGAAAAATGTGAGTGTGAGTCCGCTGGGACTCGAACCCAGGACGCACAGCTTAAAAGGCTGTCGCTCTAACCGACTGAGCTACGGACCCTCACAAAAAGATATTATACCACAAATTTTGCCGCTTTTTTGCTTCCAAATCCGCCCTTTTTCATATTAGAATAAAGCTTAAGTAAAAAAGAAAGGTAAATATGGCCGATGCCGCAATGCACTTATCAGATGAAGAATTAGCTCCGTTTTTAGAGAAACATCAAGACATTCCTGTCATTATTGATTTTTTTGCTACTTGGTGTGGACCTTGTCAGCAAACCGCCCCCATTTTGGAAGAATTAGCCCGTGAATACGCCAATAAAATCAAAATTGGCAAAGTTGATGTAGATTTAAGCCCCAAAAGTGTTGAAGAATATGACATTATGAGTATGCCCACCCTGGTAATTTTCAAAGCTGGCCAAGAAGTAGAGCGGGTCAGCGGCTTTCAGGGCAAAGCTGGTTTTGAAAATCTTATCAAAAAGCATTTAGCTTAGCTAGTCTAATTTAAATTAATGCAAGAAACTCAAGTTGCCATTATTGGCTCTGGTCCCGCTGGTCTTAGCGCCGCTATTTATTTAGCTCGTTTTGGCTTGGCCCCCACTGTTTTTGCCGGCGATATTTCTGGCGGCCAGCCCATTTGGACTGGCGAAATCGGCAATTATCCCGGTTTCCCAGAGGGCATTACCGGTCCAGAGCTTAGCGCCAAATTTTTTGCCCAGGCAGAAAAATTTGGCGCCACTATTGTCCCCGAAACAGTCACTAATATCGACTTCTCCCACCAACCCTTTTCCCTTTTTACCCATTCTTCTCCAGAAATGCCCTCGCATAGCGCCCAAGCTCTTATTTTGGCTACCGGTAGTACCCCCAAAAAACTTGGGCTACCAGAAGAAGATAAGTTTTTGGGCCGCGGTTTGGCCATTTGCGCCATTTGCGACGGTCCTTTTTACCGCGGCAAAACCATTGCTGTAGTTGGTTCTGGCAACAAGGCAGTAGAGGAAGCCTTGGAGCTGGCCCAAATCGCCAGTAAAG
>CAYJFT010000030.1:0-7839 GCA_964369765.1 uncultured Pseudomonadales bacterium
CTGCCCAAAAGCCTCGGACTGTTCTTTTTCTTGTACTAAATAATGCTTGGCTGGATTAATCGAAATCGCCCGATACCCTGATCGCTGATAAGAGAATTCCTCTATCACCACTTCTTCTCCCGTGCGCGGATCAATCGCCTCTATTTTGCTAATTTTATTTTCCAAAGTATCAATTATTAGCGCATAACTTTTATCAGCCGGCCAGACTTGTATCACATCACCATTGACCCGAAAAGTGGCCCGCCGCAGCTCAAAAGGAGAATTTTGATAAGCCAAAGCCTGCAGACGAAGCAACAAACTCTCCCTACCAATCAACTCCCCCTCTTTAATCTCTAGGATAGAATTAGCATAATCAGCCGGTGAACCCAAATTATAAATACAGGAAACCGAGGCCACCACAATCACATCGCTTCTAGTTAATAAATTAGTAGTTGCACTCAGGCGCAACCGGTCAATCTCATCATTAATTGTGGCTTCTTTTTCAATATAAGTATCGGTAGCACTAATATAAGCCTCTGGTTGATAATAATCATAATAAGACACAAAATAAGAAACCGCATTTTCCGGGAAAAAATCCCGCAGTTCCTGATACAACTGCCCAGCCAAAGTCTTATTATGCGCCAAAACCAAAGTGGGCTTATTAGTCCTAGCAATTAAATTAGCCATAGTAAAAGTCTTACCAGAACCCGTCACTCCCAAAAGCACCTGGGCTTTTTCCCCCGCCTCTATGCCCGCCACTAGCTTTTCAATAGCCTGAGGCTGATCCCCAGCTGGAGTAAATTGCGAGCGCAAAGCAAAAGGTTTTTGCTCCAAAACAAAATTATTACTATTATTTTTACTCATCCCGCTATTATAATCGATAAAAAGCTCCAAAAAAACCCCAAGCGCTTAAAATCGCTGCAAAAATCCGTCTTAATTTTGCTATAATAACTCTCAACCACTATAGAAATAGAAAGAAATTATGTTTGATTTTAGCAAATTTGAGCAATTAGGCCAAAAAACTATGAACTCTATCCAACAAGACTTGAGTACGCTCCGCACTGGGGGCGCCAGTCCCACTCTTTTAGACTCGGTAGTCGTAGAGGCTTACGGCGCCCCCATGAAAATCACCGAATTAGCCGCCATTAC
Organism: uncultured Pseudomonadales bacterium; assembly: GCA_964369765.1. Classification (GTDB taxonomy): domain Bacteria; phylum Patescibacteriota; class Microgenomatia; order UBA1400; family PJMF01; genus JAUNST01. Next base: position 1,129 of record CAYJFT010000030.1, read on the forward strand.
CGTCTCTGACCCCACTCTTTTGGTCATCTCTCCCTGGGATCAAACTGTTTTGCCCGCCATTGAAAAAGCTATTCAGGGGGCCAATTTAAACTTAAACCCCGTAGTAGACGGCAAAATAGTCCGCATCAGCATCCCCCCACTCACCCAAGAAAGCCGCCAAGAATTAATCAAATCTCTCCATAATAAAGCCGAAGACGGCAAAATCATGCTCCGTACCCTACGCGGCGAGACCAAAAAAGACATTGAGAAACAAGAAGGCAATGCCGGCATCTCCGAAGACGATATTAAAGCCGATTTAGAAACCCTAGAAAACAAAATTAAAAAATTAATTAGCGAGTTGGAGACCCAGGTCCAAAACAAAAAAACCCAATTAGAAAAAGTCTAAATCCCTTATTTAACCTATGCTTTTAACTATTATCCTTTTTATCCTGATTCTTTCCCTAGTGGTATTAATTCACGAGCTAGGTCATTTTTTAACTGCCAAAAAATTTGGCGTCAAGGTCACCGAATTTGGCATTGGTTTCCCCCCCCGAATTTGCAAAATCTTTACCTGGCAAGGCACTGATTTTACCCTAAATTGGTTGCCTCTGGGCGGTTTTTGTGCCATGGAGGGCGAAGCTAGTCAAGAAGAAGAGATAGAAAAAACCACAAAAAAAACCACAAAAAAAGAAGACATAAAAGCAGCAGAAAATGAAACAATAAATGTAGTAAAAAGTACTAAAAAAAAGACTATAGCTCAAAAAAATACTGATAAATCGGGATTATTTGAGGTAAAAACTACTTGGCAGAAAATTTTAATTATTTTGGCTGGCCCTGTTTTTAATTTTATTTTAGGCGCTCTTGCCTTTGTAATTATTTTTGCCATCCAAGGCATTCCTAGCCATGAGCCTACCCAAGTCATCATCACCCATGTCCAATCAGACTCTCCCGCTGATTTAGCAGATCTTACCCCAGATTTACAAATTTACAGTCTCACAAACTCTGCCGGTAGCCAATCCTCACAAATTACCAAGGCCCAAGAAGTAGTTGATTTTGTCCAAAATAATCAGGGTCAAGAAATTATTCTCCAAACTTTACCAATGACCTGCCAAAACCCCATTGATTGTCCTGCAGATTTGCAAAACCATACTATTATTCTCAATCATCTTAGCGAATCAAATCCCCAAACTGGTGCCCTGGGTATCACCATGAGTGAATATGGTGTCAAATTTTACCCTTGGTATCAACATTTACCCCTAAGTATTTATCACGGTTTTATTCAATCTTTTCAGGCTATTACTGAACTTCTAAGCGGTCTTATTAGCGCCATTCAAAGTCTCTTTTTAGACCAAGAAAGTCAAATTGCTGTCATGGGCCCAGTTGGCATAGTCACTCAATTAGAAGAAACTCAGCTTTTCCAAAATGGTATTATAGCCACTATTCAATTTATTGGTATTCTCTCCCTCAATTTAGGTGTTATTAATCTTTTACCATTACCCGCTCTAGACGGCGGTACCATTATTCTACTTCTGATTGAAAAATTCTTGGGCAAAGCCAAAGTTGGTCCAGTTAGAAACTTCCTAAATTATTTTGGCCTGATTGCCTTAATATTATTAAGTATCATCATTACCGGCCAAGACATCTGGCGCATTTTTAGTCAAAACTAATTCCCATGAAAAAATTAGCCCCCAAATCCCCAGCCGCTTATCAATCTCAAGACCTAAAAAGGACGTTTTTTGTTAGTTTAATCATCCTCATTTTACTAATTCTAATTTATATGTTAAAATAATCAGCGAAAGGTATTTTTATGAATCAATTAGACTTAAATCAAAATCCGGCCCCATCTAGACTCAATGAGCAAGCTCCCCCAGCTGCTCCAGCTCCTACGCCAAATTATTATAATCGCCAATCTAGAACAGAAAGTCAAAAAATGAAAAAACCTTTGCCAATTTTATACGCTATTCCCGCAGTTTTACTAGTCGGCTCTTTTTTTGCCGGCACCCAAATTTTTTCTAGTCCCATCCCCACCCCCGCCCCCACCACCACCGCCACTGCCGACGAAAGTGGTTTGCTTAGCATAGATGATAGCATGCCCCGCGATCAAGTTTGCCCCCTCAATGGCGCTCTCTACACCCAAGCAGAAAAAGACGCCTGGGAAACTCGCCGTCCCTTGGCAGTGATGATTGAAAACACCCCCGATGCTCGTCCTCAATCAGGCTTGTCTAGCGCCGATATTACCTTTGAAGTTGTCGCCGAAGGCGGCATCACCCGCTTCATGCCCATTTTTTACTGTGATGTTCAGCGCGAAGACGTCGTTTTGGCCCCCATTCGCTCTGCCCGGACTTATTATATCAACTTAGCTTCTGGCTTCAATTATCCCATGTATGTCCATGTGGGCGGAGCCAATGATGATAGTACCCCAGAAACTCACGCTTTAAATCAACTAGCTGACTATGGCTGGGTAGCCGAAAACGATATTAATCAATTTAGTGTTGGCTATCCCACTTTTGTCCGTGACTATGACCGCATTCCCGGCAAAGAAGTGGCTACCGAACACACCATGACCACCACCACCGAAGGTCTCTGGGAAGTTGCCAGCGACCGCGGCTGGACCAATATGTCTCCAGAACTAACTATTGGCCGCGAAACAGTTGAGGCCAGTGACTGGGCAGACGGTTATCAAGGCTGGGATTTTGCTGTTGGCTCCAGCCAAGGCACCGTTAATAGCATCAGTTATAGTTTCTGGAGCGGCATGAGCGATTATGACGTTTCTTGGGCCTATGATTCTGCCACCAATCTCTACACTCGCTCCAATGGTGGCACTGTCCAGGTAGATATGAATAATAATCAACCCATTACTGTTAGCAATGTTATCACCATGTTTGTAGAAGAAACTGGACCACTTAATGATGTTAAACACATGATGTATGATGTCATTGGTAGCGGCGAAGCCACTCTCTTTAATAATGGCCAGGCTACCGATATCAACTGGAGCAAAGACAGTCGTGAGGCCGAATTAGAATTTACCGATAGTAAAGGCGAACCAATTACCATGACCAGTGGTAAAATCTGGATCTCTGTTTTAGCCGAGGACACTGATATTAATTATTAAATTATGGCCAAATTACAAGACATCATCACCAGCCGGGTTCGCGTTAAGCTTTTGGAACTTTTCTTTGCTAATGCCAATGAAATTTACTATATCCGCGAAGCCACGCGCCTGACCGGCGAAGAAATTAATGCTGTCCGCCGCGAACTAATCAATCTCAATGAAAACGGCTTACTCATCAGTGAGAACCGCGGCAATCGCCAGTATTTTGGAGCCAATAAAAAGTATTTATTTTTCCCCGAAATCCAACAAATTGTCTTCAAAGAAACTTCCCTAGGCAAAAAAATTCGCAAAATGCGCCGCAAATTGGGAACCATTGATTATCTGGTTTTTACCCCTGCTTTCTTTAATAAAGAACCCAAAAGCGAAAATTTGGACCTGCTTATTGTTGGTGAAGTTGTAGTCCCAGAATTAGAATTACTCCTGAAAGCCGAAGAAAAAAACCTAGGCCGAGAAATTAATTTTGCCATTTTTGACGAAAAAGAATTTAAGTTTCGCAAACAACGCCGCGATCCCTTTATTATGGAAGTTCTCTACGGCAAACGTCTAATGATTATCGGCGACGAAGAAACTTTTGTTGAAAAAGGCCAATTTAGTTAAAATGCCCACCCATCAAGAAATTACAACCCTAGAGGAAAAAGCTGGGGTACTTTTGCAATCATTCTCATTTGTTGATCAAGAAAAAACTATTATCAACCTAGAAAAAAAAACTTTATCAGCTGATTTTTGGCAGTCTAGCGATGCAGGAGAAATTATGCAAGAAATCGCCGCTCTAAAAAATCAAACCGATGAATTTAACCAACTAAAAAATGCCCTAGAAGATTTAGCTACCAGTAGTCTTATTCTAGAAGAAGACCCAAGCTCCAACCTATATCAAAGCGAACAAAAAGAAAATTATTACACCCTAGAAAAGCTAGTTCGGAGCATCCAACTCAAACAATATTTGCAGGGTAAATATGACCACAATCAGGCAATTTTAAGCATTCACGCTGGCCAGGGAGGGACAGAAGCTATGGATTTTGCCCAAATGCTCTCGCGCATGTATCAGCGCTATTTTGAAAGAAGTAGGCAAAAATTTAGCCTTATTAGTGAATCTCGAGGCGAAGAAGCCGGCATCAAATCAGTGTCTTTTGAAGTCAAAAGCAATAATGCCTATGGTTTTTTGCGCCATGAAGCCGGCACTCATCGTTTGGTTAGGCTCTCACCCTTCAATGCCGATAATCTGCGCCAAACCTCTTTTGCCCTGGTGGAAGTCTTACCCATTATCGGCGAAAATCAAACTCAGATTCAACTTAATCCCGCCGATCTTTCCTGGCATTTTAGTCGGGCAGGGGGGGCGGGTGGGCAAAATGTTAATAAAGTTAATACCGCCGTAGAACTCACTCATTTACCCAGTGGTCTAATAGTCCGCTGCCGCGAAGAAAGATCACAGGAGCAAAATAAAAACCGCGCTTTGCAAATTCTTCGCGCCAAATTAGCCCTGGCTGCCGAAAACGCTACCAAAGCCGAAACCACCGCCCTTCGCGGTGATAATACCCAAGCTTCTTGGGGCACCCAAATTCGCAATTATGTTTTACATCCCTATCAATTGGTCAAAGATACCCGCACTAATTATGAAACTAACCAAACCAATGCTGTTTTAGACGGCGATTTAGATCAATTTATTCAAGCTGCTTTAATTCAATTGGGATGATATAATTAGCCCATGTCTGCTAATCAAAATCAAGCTCCAATTGCCACTTTTCTCCCTCTTACCAGCCTCAAAAATTACTCAGCTCAATTAGATTTTTTACGCTGGCTAAAAAAAAATCATCAATCAGGCTGGCTAATGACACCCATTAGTGATCCCATTAAACTTCCCTACAAAAACTATGGCATCGGTTATTCCAATATTTTTTTGGAAAAAAACAACCCCCAAATTATTCACACTCTGGACCGACAAGAATTTTTTTCTGCCAATAAATATTGGCTGAGTGATTATGCTCTCCATCAAGCCATTAGTCAGCATTATGGCACTGATCAATGGTGGCGCTGGCCAGAGAAAATTCATCATCGCCAACCCCAAGCTTTAGAAACTATTAGCCTAAAACTCCAAGAAAAAATTGGCTATTTTATGGAAGAGCAATATCAGCTCGCCAATCAATTTATGAGTCTGCGCGCCGATGCTCAAGCTCGCAATATAACATTAATTGGCGACTTACCATTTTATTTAGCCCAAGAAAGTCCTTTGGTTTGGACCAAACAGGATTTGTTTTTGATCCGCAAAAACGGCGACTTACCTTTCCAAAGTGGCGTGCCAGCTCATCCAGACGAACCTTTTGCCGCTCAAGTTTGGGGTCATCCACTTTATGACTGGCGCGGCCAATCGCTGATGCAAATTATCCGCATCTTTTTAGATCGCCTCACTTTTTTGAACAATTTCTTTGACTTGGTTCGCATTGACCACGCTGCCGGCTTTTTTAATTATGGTATTACTTATCCAGACAAACCTCATTGGAATAAAAAAGTCCCCGGCCCGGGCAAAAAAGCTTTGGACCTACTTTTAAACCACGCCCAAACCATACAGCTGGGTTTATTTTTTGAAGATATTGGCAGTGAAACTTTGGCTTTACGTCAATATCTGAAAAAGAACAATTTAATTGGCATGCAAGTTCTTACCCTAGCTTACAATCATGATGGTCAAGCTAACCTAGACCACAATGATCAAAAATTTCTCCAGCAAACTGGCAAAAATTTTATGCTAGACCAATACAAAGGCAATCATGTCATATTTAGCTCCACCCATGATACTTTGCCCCCTTTGGCTTGGTATCAAAAACTGCCCCCTGCTCTGCAAGCACTTTTTTTACAAGTCAATCAACTCCCATCAGACCTAAATCATCTGGAAATTTTGGCTGCTATTAGAAACAAAATTATTTCCCAGTCCGCCTCATTAATTATTATTCCTTGGCAAGACTGGCAGGGAGAAAAATTTCGCTATAATACTCCCGGTCGCGAAAATCTTTCCCATTGGAATAAAAAAATTAAAATTGAAAATTATTTATAAATATAGCAAAAAAATACCGATTTATCGGGTTTTTTTAATACTAAATATTTTTTACAAGGATTTTATCAAAAATATTTTACCAATTCATTGCCCGCATTTTGCAAAAAAAACGCCCGTGATTATTAATAATAATCACGGGCTACTCAAAAGTTTCTTCATTGCCCGAGCAAAAGCAGCTTGTGTTTCTAAAATTTCCTCACAACTTTGCACTATTTCCAAGTTCCTCTTCTTACCAAATTCTTCGACAACTTCCAGCATTCCGGGCAAAAATTTTGCCCTATTCTTGCGGGCCAGAGTATGATTATCTTCTCTCTCACCCTGAGCTTTCATTCTCTCCTTCGCTACATCATCTGCAACATCCAGATAGAGTAAACCCACTTTGGCAAACTCAGCAAAGTTTACTTGAGCTAGGTATTTCAAATTTCTTGGGAATCCATCCAGGATAAATTTTTGCCCCCGGCGATTATTGATAGTCTCAATTAAAATTGACCAGGTTAATTCCGGGTCAGTCAGTTTGCCATCAATAATTGCTTCAGCAATTTCCTGAGCATTTTTTCGCATTGCTTTTTCTTTAGAG
>CAYJFT010000030.1:7849-8773 GCA_964369765.1 uncultured Pseudomonadales bacterium
CATAGGCCTTAAGCTCCTTGGAAACTTTAATTACCTCTACATCTGGATTGACTTTTTGAAATAAACTCACTTGAGTTGTTTTACCAACTCCGCTTCTGCCCAATAGAAAAACTATGGTTTTGGGCAATTTTCCAATTACTCTGTGGTACAAGTTTTTCACCTCCTAATAATGAACAATTTATTTTTTTCAAAGAACAAAACTTTTCAGTAACCTATATTATATCATACTATATCAATAACTAGCTCCACTTAGTCCAAAAAGATTATATGACAAAAAAAGTCTAGCTGCTTCCAAAAAATAGTTCCCAGAGATCTCTCGTCACATAAGGGTAGGGGAGAGCTAAAAATCACAGTCTAACAAAAACATCTACCTTAGCGCAAAAAACCCTGAATAATCTCTATCTCAGCCTCATTCTCACTTAGTCCCAAAGTCTGTAATTTTTGCATTTGTTCCCCAGCAATTTTACCAATTGTCGCTTCATGGATCAGTCGCGCCTCTAAATGATTAGCCCGCACTTCTGGCACCGCACTCACTCTAGCTCTACCTTGCAAAATCGCCTCGCACTCACTTTTGGCAAAACATTTGGCCTCACCAAAAATTGCCGAGTAAAAATCCTGACTAGATTCGTCGCTCGCTACCGCTCGCGCCACCAGCTCTGCCTTACTCTCACTACCTTTCATGATAATTTGATAATCACTGCGCGCGCGCTGCTGCCCCGCTGTATAAACTTTTTCCTTAATCAGTAATTGCGCGCGCGCCGCTAACTCAGCCTTGGTCAAACGCTCCGTAGAATCTACCCCTTTAATTTGCTTAGTCTCCATCACCATCTTTGCCCCCGCCGCCAAATAAATTTTGCTCACCGGATTAACCACCCGCCCCCCCCGCTCCTCACCGCCGCCATAATGCGTTTCCACATAAGTTAC